>JAFZWX010000145.1 GCA_017617145.1 Treponema sp.
CGCGCTAAGTACTGGATCGGTGTTGGAGCTCAGCCAACAGACATCGTCAAGAAATTGATGAACATTCAGTCTGCTAAACAGGCAAAGTAATTTACAGAGAGGCTAAAAAATGGAAAAAGACCTGATCGAATTTATCGCAAAATCATTGGTCGATGATCCGTCAGCTGTATCTGTAAATGAAACTGAAGGCGAAAAGGGCATGGTGCTCCAGCTTAAGGTTGCGGACAATGACATTGGTAAGGTAATCGGTAAATATGGCCGTATTGCCAAGGCAATGAGAACTGTCCTGAGCGCTTCGGCAGTAAAAGACGGCAAGCGTTACAGTCTTGATATTCTTGATAACTAGCTTACGGGAATATTGCTGATGGAAAAAGCACGTTTGGTTGTTGGGTTCATCCGAGGCTCACACGGGTTTGAGGGTGAAAGTAAAGTAGAGAGTGCTTCTGGTGAGTACGAGCATCTGCTTAAGCTTGAAGAAGTTACTTTACGACATGGAGAATCGTCTAAAGAAACAAAGGTTGAATCGGTTTCTTTGGGTCATGCGGTTGCCTATGTTAAGTTTGCAGGAATTGATTCAGATGTTGAGCTTAAAAAGTTCAATGGCTGGGAAATCTTAGCAGACAGAAAATACTGCAAGCCTTTGAAAAAAGACGAGTGGTACATTGAGGATTTACGAGATTGTTCCCTTGTTTATGAAGGGAAAGACGATCCGGCAACGTCGGTTGCGCCTAAGGTAGTAGGAACAATCACAGACGTATTGGAAGGCGGCGGTGGTAACTTGTTAGAAGTGTCAATCGCCGAGAGTTGTGACCGAAAGGTTCTTGTTCCTTTTAATAAAGAGTTTATTGGAAGGGTTGATATTAAGAACAAAACGGTGCAATTGATGCACCTCTGGATTCTGGAGTAATTCCATGAAATTTACTGTGCTGACCTTATTTCCCGATATCGTTAAGGCTTTTTTTGAAAACTCAATCATGGCCAAAGCGGTAGAAAAGGAAATTATTGCATACGATCTGGTGAACATCAGAGATTTTGCGACTGATAAGCACCATACCTGTGATGACGGAACGTACGGAGGTGGAGCAGGACAATTAATGATGCCTGAGCCCCTTGGAAAAGCACTTGATAGTGTAAATGCCCGCAAGAAGTATGTTATTTACGTTACTCCAAGCGGAAAGCAGCTTACTCAGAAAGTAGCACAAGATTTAAGTCATAAGGACGAACTTGTTTTTATCTGCGGTCGCTACGAAGGTATTGACCAGCGGATTATTGATTCTTATGTTGACCTGGAGCTTTCAATCGGCGACTATGTAATGTCTTCGGGCGAAGTTGCAGCAACAGTTGTGATTGACACAGTTTACCGGCTGGTAGACGGAGTTATTTCACATGAATCACTGGAAGAAGAAAGTTATTGTGACGGACTTCTGGAGTACCCGCAGTATACGCATCCGGAAGAATGGCGCGGAATGAAAGTTCCATCTGTTCTTTTGAGCGGAAACCACGGCGAAATAAAGAAGTGGCGGCTTAAGAAGCGGCTCGAAAAAACTCTTGCAAACAGACCCGATCTGATTGCAACAGCAAGATTAAAAGGCGAGCTTTCTGATGAAGCCGAAAAGATGATTGAGGATATTACGAATACAGCCAAACCTGCGCAACCTAAAAAGAAGCGCAGAAAACCGGCTGCAGGAGATTAAAATGGATCTTATTAAGACTATTGAAGAAACACAGAAAAGACCTGGTGCTCAGGACTTCAATGTAGGAGATACAGTAAAAGTATTCTTCAAAATTGTTGAAGGTAAAACAGAACGTATTCAGGTTTATGAAGGAGTTGTTCTTTGCAAGAAGAACGAAGGTGCACGCAAGACTTTCACTGTACGCAAGATTTCTTACGGTGTAGGTGTAGAACGTGTATTCCCTTATAACAGCCCTCGTATTCAGAAGGTAGAAGTTATCCGCCCTGGTAAAGTACGTCGTGCTAAGCTTTATTACCTCCGCGATAAGGTTGGTAAGGATGCTAAAGTTAAGACTTTGGTTGGTGCTAAGGTTACAGCTGCTATGCAGGAACGTAACGCTCGTGCTGCCGAAGCTGCAAAGGCAAAGGAAGCTGCTGCTAATGCTGCACCAGCTGAAGATACAACAACAGAAGCATAAAAAGGCAATCAATAAGAAAAAAGCCTGAGGGCTCACGTGGAAATTTCCGGCCGCCTGCAGAACGAAAAGGAAGCAGTCGACCAGAAATTCCCACTCCGCCCTCAGGCTTTTTTTATAACTATACACTATTAATTTTCTGTGTTATCCTTTTATCATGAACGCCGGAGTGATAGTTCAGACAGGTCAGCTTTCGCGGTTGGGGGTGGCGCCTAAGGGGCTTCAGAACGGGAGTCAGGTACTTGTAAGAATTATTGCAGATAAAGGCGGGGGAAAGTATGAAGGTTCGGTTGCAGGAGCCAGAATTACAATTAACTCAAAGACTGCAATGACACCCGGTACTAGTTTTAGGGCAACAATTTCAACACAAAATGGTCAGATTTTATTATATCCTGTAAATGAAAATGGCGAAGTTGCTCAGAACGCATTATTTACAATGGAAGCAGCGCAGACAGAACAACTTGCGGCAATGCTTCAGAGCCTTGGGCTTAATGCAGACGACCTTTCTTATCATTTAATGCAGCAACTTAAACAGCTTGGAATGAAAATGGACTCAACGCTGCTTTCTAAAATCTATAATCTTTCTGTAAAATTTAAGGGAAAAGAAAAACGCGCAGCAGAACTCATTGCAATTCTTGCAAAAAAAGGAATTGATTTTTCTGAAGATGAACTGCTTGCTCTTTTGCAGGAACTTGGTGAAGAAACAGAAGACGCTGAAGGAAACGACAAATCCCAAAATCACCAATACAAATTATTAAATAAAATAAACAGCATTAAAAATACCTGGCAAATACTTCCGTATGAAATTGTTTCAAGCATGGGGCCGCTTGCAAAAGGAAATCTTGGTTTTTTTGTAGACGAAGCAAGTCAACTTAAGCTTTTGAATCTTGAATGTAATTGGCTTAGTAATAATCATGAATATCTTTTTAGTCTTGAGTATGAAAAAGGGGTTTGTAAGAGTATTAAAATGAGCGGTAATGGAATTGACCTTTCAAAACTTGCAGATATCCTTGATAAAAGACTTATTGCAAACAGTAAACAAATCACTATAGAAATAGTAGAACCTGACCTTATAGAAGGAACTGCCTGTTCACAGGAGGAATTTTTTGTTTTTGGAGGAGAAATATGAAAGATATTCCACTTTCCAAGCAAAAAGCAGTTGCCTTAAAATATCCTGAAGATGCCGAAGCACCATTTGTAATTGCAAACGGAAAAGGTCTACTGGCAAAAAGAATCCTTGAAGAAGCCCGCAAAAATGATATCAAAATAGAAGAAAACACTCCGCTTGTAGAGTTCCTTTCTGAAATTCAGGTAGGAAGCCTTGTCCCGCCAGAAACCTGGGAAATTCTTGCACAAATCTTCAGTGTAATTTTAAAAGAAGAAGAGGGTTATTCACAATGAACACAAAAATCACCGGAAATGCAGGAGAAGAAAAAGCCTCTCAATATCTAATCCAAAAAGGATATTCAATAATTGCAAGGAATTTCAGGACAAAAGGCGGAGAAGTTGATATAATAGCAGTTAAAGATAATGTAGTTGTGTTTGTAGAAGTAAAATCGCTGCCAAATGGTACACCTGAACTTTTGCAGACAGAATTAAATCGTCGGAAATTACAAAGAATTGTAAAAAGTTCTAAATGTTTTCTGTTAAAACATCGACAATATAGTAACAGTTATGTCAGATATGATGTAATTGTTATTGATATGCCAGGACTTCCTGAAGTATATCATATTGAAAATGCTTTTACGGAGCTTTTATGACAGCGGGTGGAATTTCAACGGCGACAACTACAATGGTTCTGGAAAAAACGGATGATAGCAGATTGTCACCACGTCTTCTGGAATTGAGGAAAAAAATTCATA
>JAFZWX010000146.1 GCA_017617145.1 Treponema sp.
ACTGTAAGTTTTTTCTTTTCCTTCATCGTTAACCCCATGTTTTTTGCCCTCTGTTTTAATTTTCGGGCATTCTATTTGGGTTAGATTTTGACGTGATTTACATGATTTTTTTCGGTTAGATTTAACGTGATTCAATGCGAAGCTTTGATTTTTTTCAAAATTAGTCTTATAATTAAAGTATGAGTACACACATTAATGCGCCTGAAGGTGCAATTGCAGATGCAGTTTTACTACCGGGTGACCCTTTAAGGGCTAAATTTATTGCCGAAAACTTTTTGGAAAACGCAGTTTGTTATAATGAAGTGCGCGGTATGTTTGGATTTACAGGAACGTATAAGGGTAAAAAAGTTTCTGTTCAAGGAACTGGAATGGGCCAGCCATCTCTTTCTATTTATGCACAGGAGCTTTTTCAATTTTACAATGTGCAAAAAGCAATACGCATTGGAACCTGTGGCTCTATTCGAGAAGATGTAAAGGTCCGCGATATTATTATTGCAAATGCAGCCTGTACAGATTCAGCTTTGCAAAGTCAACGCTTTGGACTTATGCATTTTGCACCTGTTCCTGATTTTGAACTTCTGGATAATGCGTATCATACAGCAAAGGAACTTGGACTTAAGGCAGTAGTAGCTCCTTGTTCTTCAAGTGACCGCTTTTATGATGAAAACGAAAACTGGAAACTATGGAAAAAATATGGTGTAGCCGGACTTGAAATGGAAGCAGCAGAATTATATACACTTGCAGCTCAATTCAACCGCAAGGCACTTGCAATTCTTACAGTAAGTGACCATATAATAACAGGCGAAGTAACTACAGCCGAAGAACGCCAGACCACCTTCAAGGATATGATGAAGCTGGCATTAGAAACTATAACAAAATAAGAGGTATAACATGAAACCAACATTATTAGTGCTTGCAGCAGGAATGGGAAGCCGCTACGGAGGAGTTAAACAGATAGATGGGGTAGGCCTTCATGATGAATGCCTTTTAGACTTTGCAACCTACGATGCAATGAAAAGTGGCTTTGGCAAGGTTGTATTTATTATTCGTAAGGATATTGAACAAGCCTTCCGTGAGCGACTTTTTGACAGAATTGCACGTAATTTTGATGCAGAGTATGTTTTTCAGAATATGGATTCACTTCTTACTCCACAACAGATTGCAGACAGTAAAGAACGCGCAAAGCCATGGGGAACAACTCATGCAGTTTTGTGTGCAGAAAAAGCAATAAACGCACCTTTTGCAGTTATAAATTCTGATGATTATTATGGACGACAGGCATTTGAAGTTTTGGGAAATTATCTCTCTTCTGTTTCTAATGACTGTACCGAACACGCAATGGTTGGATATGTTCTGGGAAACACAATGAGCCGTTCAGGTTCTGTAAGCCGTGGTGTATGTACTGTAAAAGATGGTATGCTTGATTCAATAGTTGAAAATCTTAAAATCTATTATGACGAAAATGATCAGATTATAAGTGATATTGACGGTGAAAAGAAGCTTCTTACAGGAAAAGAATGGGTTAGCATGAATCTGTTTGGTTTTACACCAAAAGCTTTTGAAGAATTCCATGTTTATTGGGATAATTTTATTGCTGTAAATTCTAAAGCTCCAAAAGCAGAAGCACTTCTTCCAGTTTCGGCAAGTGATATTATTGCGCACGGAAAAGGAATTATAAAATTCTTTACTTCTCAGGAAACCTGGTTTGGAATGACATATCCGGAAGACCGTCAGATTGTAAAGGACGAAATTGCTAAAAAAATCCGCGACGGATATTATCCTGAAAAGTTGTGGGATAACTAATGATAAAGCTTACACCAATAACATCCGAAAAAATCTGGGGCTATGAGCTTTGGATTGCATCAACTCATCCAAATGGTACGCAGCCTGATTTTGCCAAGGCAGTTGGAAATGATTTTCCGCTTCTTGTAAAGATAATTCAGGCAAACGACACGCTTTCTATTCAAGTTCACCCCGACGACAAGGCTGCAGTAGAACTCGAAGGTCCTGGTAATCGCGGTAAAACTGAATGCTGGTATGTTCTTGATGCCGCACCAGATGCAAAACTTGTATACGGACTTAAAGACGGAGCAACAAAAGATCAGCTTGCACAGGCAATTAAAAACAATGCACTTGAACCATTTCTTAATTTTGTAAATGTTCATAAAGGCGATTTTATTTTTATTCCTGCAGGAACAGTACACGCAATTGGAGGAGGGCTTCGTCTTTTAGAAGTTCAACAATCCTGCGATTTAACTTACCGTTTATACGACTGGGGCAGGGGACGCGAAGTTCATATCGAAAAAGGTCTTGCCGTAATAAAAAACGACAAACGAAAACCAATCGCCCAGTTCAAGAGCCCCTTTGAATGTCCGTACTTCACAATGGAACAGATAGATGTCCGTGGCGGCTGGAGCACCTTCAACAGCGGCAAAGATCCTGCAAAAGATACACAACTTCTGTACATTCTTTCCACCAACAAAGCCGTAATTCGAACAAGCGGCGACTCATTCGGCAAACCAATCGCTTCCGAAGAAATCTACGCCATTCTTCCAGGGGACAAGGTCACTGTAGAAGGCACAGCTTCGGTCATAAAAATAAAACCAATTTAATTGAGAAATATTCAAAAAATAATAATATTTGTTCACAGAATAAATGACTGCGCGCAAACTTCCTTTTCGTCCTGTTTGCGCGCGGGCAGTTATTCTGTGAACCTTATGATTATTCTTGTTTCTTTACTTTTTCTCAAATAAATTGTATTTTATTTATATGTTACTATTTTTGATTTTACTTTTGCCCATTGCCTTTACCGCATATTCATTTTTTGTAAAAGATAAAAAAATAATTCTGCCTGCAATTACAGGCTTTTTTACTGCGGTAATTGTTTGTGCCTGCCGCTATTTCTTTTCATATGAACATAGGCTCATCTATTTTTCATTTTCAGAAAACTTTATATATTTTCTTATAAAACAGAACTTACTGCCACTTGTAGTCACAAGTATTATAATTGCAATTATAACCCGCGATACCTGGGAATTTAAAATTAAAAACTTTTTCCCTGTAATGTGTCCGTTTTTTGCAGTTTATCTGCCTTACTGTGTAATAACAGCTTCAGAGTATTATTATCAGGCTTATGATCTTTTCTTAAAACCATTAATCTACCTGGCAATGTTAGTTCAGATTTCATATTCACTGATTCGCTTTTATGAAAGCATAGTAAACAAAAAAGTACTTTTCGCAATTCTGCATATACTTCTGATTTTATGCTATCTCGTTTACCCTGCAATAAGCGACGCACTTTACGCCATAGATTACAACTTCGCCATAATTCTCTCGGTTGGAATTGTATACACCCTTGTTCCGGCCGCCCTTCTTGTTATCAGACAATTAAAGAAATAGCGCCTAATAACAAATAAAAAAAAGAGCCCCAGTGGGTTGCTGACGGCGCGCAAACTTCCTTTTCGTCCTGTTTGCGCGTTGGCAGTAACCCACTGGGGCTATCTGTTTAGATTTTTATATCTTAGTCTAATGCATGTCCAGCTGAACCAAGTACATTAATATTCTTATGCATGTACATCTTCTTAGCTTCGTCACGTGCAGCAGAAAGGAACTGGCGTGGGTCAAAAGCTTCTGGGTTTTCTGCAAGGAACTTTCTTACAGCAGCTGTCATTGCAAGACGACCATCAGAGTCAATGTTAATCTTACATACAGCAGACTTAGCAGCCTTACGGAGCTGTTCTTCAGGAATTCCTACTGAGTCAGGAATCTTTCCGCCGTACTGTTCAATAATCTTAACATATTCAACAGGTACAGAAGAAGAACCGTGAAGTACGATTGGGAATCCTGGGAGCTGCTTTTCAATTTCTTCAAGAACGTTGAAAGCCAGTGGAGGAGGAATAAGAACACCGTCAGCAGTGCGTGTACACTGAGCTGGAGTGAACTTACAGCGTCCGTGTGAAGTACCAATAGAAATTGCAAGAGAGTCACATCCTGTCTTAGATGTAAAGTCTACAACTTCTTCTGGTTTTGTATATTTAGATTCTTCGGCAGCAACGTCATCTTCTACACCACCAAGAACACCAAGTTCAGCTTCTACTGTAACATCGTACTGGTGAGCATAGTCTACAACCTGCTTTGTAAGTGCAACGTTTTCATCGTAAGGAAGTGCAGAACCATCAATCATAACAGAAGAGAATCCGTTATCAATACAGTCCTTAGCAACTTCAAAGTTTGGACCGTGGTCAAGGTGAAGTACGATTGGAATA
>JAFZWX010000147.1 GCA_017617145.1 Treponema sp.
CTGACTTTCACCGCCGGAAAAATCTACACCTTTGCTGTCAAACTCTGTTGTAACCTGAGTGAAAAGGCCGTCGGGGAGTCTTGCAAGTTTGTCGCCAAAGCCTGCTTCTTTTAAAGACTGGCGGATTTTTGGATCTTCCTGCTCAAGCTGATCTTTTGTTAAATCATCCATTACAACGTTTTCGGCAAGGCTTGCACCAAACATCTGAAAGTCCTGGAAAACTACACCTATCTTCTTATGATAGTCCGACGGCTTGTAAACCTTAACATCCTGACCGTGATATTTAATTGTACCGCTGGTCGGGTCATAAAGTCGCATAAGCAGTTTTATAAGCGTAGTTTTTCCAGCTCCGTTGTAGCCTACAATAGCAATGTGCTCTCCTGGTTTTACAGTTAGTGAAATATCATTTAAGACAGTGCGTGATTTTTCGTTGTACTTAAAACTAACATGGTCAAGGACGAGTTCTCCGTTGCCACTTGGAACTGGCTGGCCTTCCTCCAATTTGATTCTTGGTTCGTAAGCAAGGAAGGCGCGGATTTTGTCTATGTACATGCTGTTTTCGTGAGCGGCAGGGCCAAGGTCTGCAAAGCGGCTCATACATCCGCGGAGGCTTCCTGTTCTGTTGAACAAAATTACGGCATCGCTGTAGTTGAGTGCGTGAAGAACCGCTGCCTTGTAAACAAGATATGTAATATAAAGGCCGTCAATCAAAAAGTCACTCACCATGTAATCTTTTACAAAGCCAAGCCAGGTGCGTATGCGCGAAACTTTCTTATGCTCTGTGATGATGTTGTCGTTTGCTTCTTCAAATTCCTGTTCAAGCTGGGTGCCGGTGTTGGGGTGAAGTCTGAGCTCTTTTGCATAATCCTTAAGGTAGAAAACACGGCTAATGTAGTCGCGCTTACGCATATGAGGATTTACTTTTGTACGGTTTTCGTAATTTACCTTGTTGAGCTTTTTAGAAACAACAAAGCGCATGATAAAGGAAACAAGAACAAATACAATTCCAATCGGGTCGAGCGTAAGGTAAAAAATACCTGTTGTAAAAAGTACGGTGATTGCCTGCATGCCCATGTTGAGCATATTAAGGAAGCGGTCTATTGTCTGTTCCGATTCTGAAACTCCAAGTACAAAGTCGTTGTAGTAATCCGGGTCGTCGTAGCAGAAAAGGTCAATTTCGCTGGCCTTCTGAAAAAGCTGTTCCTTTAGCGCACGGTACAACTTTGGCTTACATTTGAACTGCCAGCTGTAAATAAAAAATCCATCCGGGATAATTTGAATAATGTTCAGAAGAAGGATTAGCCCGATGTAAAAAAGTGCTTTTGTAAACGGTTCCTGAAACTCTGCACAACGCAGAACGTAGCGTATTCCAAGTACGTGTTCAAGGAAGATAACTCCCTGGTAGCGGAAAGCGTCGTACAGGTGGTAAATCATGTAAGCAGGACAGGTTTTAAAGCAAAGCTTCCAGAGGAAAATCTGATTTTTGAGGACTGTTGAAGCTGGTTTTTTCTTGCCGGCAGTGCCAGCTTTTACATTCTTGTTTTTCATGCCCAGATGCCCTCCTTCTGTTTAGCTGAATCTGCAAGGTAGTTTTCTGCCTGCTTGTTGTACATGTCAGCGTAGGCGCCTTTTTTCTTCATAAGCGATTTGTGGGTGCCTTCTTCTATAACCATTCCCTTTTCAAGAAGGAAAACATAATCGGCATTCTGCACAGAAGAAAGACGGTGCGAAATAAAAAGCAGCGTGTTTTCCTGGCAGGCCTTTAAGATATTGTCAAAGAGCTTATATTCTGCAATAGGGTCAAGCGCACTTGAAGGTTCATCAAAAACCTTAACCGGACAGTTTCTGGCAAAGGCGCGTGCAACAACAATTTTTTGAAATTCTCCGCCAGAAAGTACAGCACCTTCGTCATCAAACTCGCGGGTTAGGGTAGTGTCAATTCCTTTTGGCAGGCTCATTACCTTGTCGTAAACACCTGAAAGCTTGAGGGCATCTTCTACAACAGTGCGCTTTTGTTCTGCCGGAATATTTTCTCCAAGCACAACATTGTCTGCAACACTCATACTGAACATTCTGTTGTCCTGAAAAGCCGTTGCAAAAAGTGCGCGGTATTTCTGCAGGTTGTATTCTTTTATGTTACGTCCGTTGAGCAGGATTTCTCCTTCTGTCGGGTCATACAAACGAAGCAGAAGTTTTATGATTGTAGATTTTCCAGCTCCGTTGTGTCCTACAAGAGCGTAGGTTTTTCCGCCATCAAGTTTCATGTTCAGGTTTTCAAGAACAGGAATATCTTTGTAGGCAAAACTAACGTTACGGAACTCAATAGAGTCTATTGTAGTTCCCGGGTCTGCGCCGTCATAATCCTCAGGAATCTTTTCTTTATACTCAAGGAAGGTTTTAAGATATTCAACAAAAAGTCCGTTCTTAAAACATTCGGTAACAGAGTCTGTAAAGCCAATCAAAATCCAGGTTGTCGAAACCATCATACTTGTAATAACCGCAAGCTGAGCAAGGCTGATTGTATGACTCACAAGATTTCTGAAGGCACCGTAAATGAGCAAGCCTTCAAAAATAAATGTAAAGGTGAACTCAACATAAAGCCAGTGAAGCGTTACAGATTTCCAGACATATTTTTTTGTAACATCGGCAACGCCTGTAATTGCATCGCGGTACTGGTGGCGCAAAAGACGGAAAACCTTTGTAAGGCGCAGCTCCTTGGCATATTCCTTAAGGTACATTACGCGGTTTATGTAATCAATGCGGCGATTGTGAACTGCCATATCCTTCTGTCGCTTGTAATCAATGTGACTGTTAAGGCGGCGGAACCAGAAGTTTCCGATAATCGGCAAAAGAATAAATGTAACCGAAAGCTTGTCAACCTGGAACATGAATATGAATGCACAAACACTTGCAGCCGCACCAAAAATCACACCAAAAATTGTTTCTACAGTCTGAACAAGGCGTGTGTCTGCATTTTTCATAGCAAGCGTGTATTTGTCGTAAAACTCGGCATTTTCAAAGCATTCAAGCTCCACGTTGCGCGACTTCTTAAAAAGAATCTTATACAACTTTTTATTTACTTCGGCATTGGCAATTGGAATTATAGTTCCGTTTAAGTAATCTGTGTACAAGGTCTTGCTCGCAAAAACCGCAATACAGATTCCAATAAAAATCATGAGGGTAGAAAAAGCACGTCCTTCCTGCAGGGCATTAATTACATAGCGCATAAAAAAGGCACTGTAAAAAAGCCATTCGCCGTAATCAATGAGTGTATGGAAAGCAAGATGAAAAACAGCACGAGGACAGATTTTGCAAAGCAGCTTGAGCGCAAAAAGATTGTTTTTTACAGCACTGATTCTGTTTTTTGTTTTACCAGACTTTTTGTTCATGAAAACTCCCCGAGTTTTGATATATCACTATTATGCCGAAAACCACAGTAAAAATCTATGTAAAAAGCATAGATGATTTTTTATTGATTGTTCGTTATTGACTATCGACCCCGGTTTCAATAAAATTCAAAAATCTTACTTTTTGAGGCTCTGATTTATGGAATGGAGCGTTGTATTTTTTATTAACAGTATCTTGCTTGGCGTAGGGCTTGCAATGGATGCTTTTTCTGTTTCTCTGGCAAATGGTCTGAACGAAGCTCAGATGAAAAAAGGCCGCATGTGTTTTATTGCCGGTGTATATGCATTCTTTCAGTTTGCAATGCCTATGATTGGTTGGATTTGCGTTCACACGATTGTTGAATATTTTTCGCGCTTTGGTGATTTTATTCCCTGGATTGCACTTGGACTTCTTTTGTTCATAGGTGGAAAAATGATTTGGGAAGCTTTTCATGAAGAGAAACAAGAGAATGGCGAAGCTTCTGTAAAATATCTTTCTTTTTCAATATTGTTACTGCAAGGTGTTGCAACTTCTATCGATGCACTTTCAGTAGGTTTTACAATTGCCGATTACGGTCTACTTATGGCATTCGTTGCTTCTCTTATAATCGCCGTTGTGACTTTTGCAATCTGTATGACAGGACTTTTAATAGGAAAAAAAGCAGGCAGTCATCTAGGCTCAAAAGCAACCTTTATTGGTGGACTTATCCTCATTGGAATTGGAATAGAGATATTTGTAAAAGGTGTTTTCTTTTAATTTCTTCTAATTTATAAAGCAAGGTGCATACAAAGTACATTACTATTGATAGAAACAAAAATCTGCGTTATAATTAAATCATGGCAAAACAAATGATAATGGGAAACCAGGCAATTGCACTTGGTGCCTTAAAGGCTGGTGTGAATCTTGTGGCAGGATACCCGGGAACACCTTCCAGCGAAATAATTGAATTTATCTCAAAATATAAAGAAAAAACCGGTACTTATGTAGAATGGTCAGTAAACGAAAAAGCCGCCGCCGAAGTTGCAGCTGGAGCAAGTTATGCAGGCAGCCGCACCATGATTACAATGAAGCAGGTAGGCCTTAATGTTGCAAGCGACCCTGTAATGTGCCTCAGCTATGTTGGCATAAAAGGCGGAATGGTAATTGTAGTTGCCGATGACCCGGGCCCGATTTCAAGCCAGACCGAACAGGATACCCGAAAGTTCGCCCAGTTTTCAAAGTTGCCGTGTCTGGATCCTTCAACTCCTGGCGAAGCCTATGAAATGGTGCAGGAAGCTTTTGAACTTAGCGAAAAATATAATACTCCGGTGCTTTTGCGTCCAACAACCCGAGTTGATCATGCCTACGAAAGTCTTGAATTCCCCGAGCTTGGTCCATGCCGTAAGCGTGGTGAGTTTGAAAAAGATTCCAAACGCTGGGTAATTTTTCCGCGTGCGTCGTTTCTGAATCACCAGCGCATTTTTGAACGAAATGAAAAGGTGTTGCCACAGGCCTTTAGTGAAAGTAAGTGGAATAAAATAGGAGGGGAAAGCCTTCCCCTCGCTCGCACTGCGTTGCTCACTACCCCTTCTAACGGGGGTCACCCCCGTAACGCCCCCGTGGCCTTTGCCGCAGGAGGAATCAGCTACTGCTATTTGATGGAAGCCTTATCGCTCCTGAACATAAAAGATATCTCTGTCTTAAAAATCGGAACTCCATATCCATTCCCGGAACCGCTCGCAATAAACTTCATGCAATCCTGCGACCGTGTAATCTGTTTTGAAGAGCTGGACCCCGTAATAGAAGAAAGCCTTTTGCTAGTAGCCGGCCGCAATCATCTTGAATGCAATATCAGTGGTAAACTAGATGGCACAGTTCCACCCGCCGGCGAGTTGAGTGTGGAGATTGTGAAAGAATGTCTTCTGTCATTGGCGGCTGATATGTCATTCCCGGGCTTGACCCGGGAATCTCTGCTTAAAAAAGATTGTCGGGTCAAGCCCGACAATGACAGTGGAGAGGCGCCAGACCTCCCAGTCCGCCCGCCAGTCCTTTGCGCCGGTTGTCCACATCGCGGTGCCTTCTACGCCGTAAAACAGGCAATGAAAGGAAAGAAAACAGTCTACTGTGGCGACATCGGCTGCTACACCTTGGGAAATGCCCAGCCACTTGATATGACAGACACCTGCTTGTGTATGGGCGCCGATATTACAATGGCCCAGGGCTTTTATCACAACGAACCGGACCGCTATTGCTTCAGCTTTATAGGTGATTCAACTTTCTTTGCAAGCGGAATCACAGGCGTTGTAAATGCAGTTTATAATCAGGCAAAGCAGACAATCTGTGTACTGGACAATTCTACAACCGCCATGACAGGTCACCAGCCTCACCCAGGCACCGGCGTAACCATGATGGGCCAGATTGTAGAAAAAATCAGCATAGAAAAAATCCTTACAGCAATAGGGGTTTCGCCTGTTATTACAGTAGATCCGTTCGATCAGAAGGCCGCTGTAGAAGCAGTAAAAACCGCAAGCGAATCAAAGGGCGTTAGTGCAATAATTTTCAAAGCTCCATGTATAAGCATTGCCGCAAAAGTTGGTTGTAAGCTTCCGGGGCCCCGCATAGTTGATGCAGAAAAATGTATTGGCTGCCGCAAGTGCATAAATGAACTTGGTTGCCCGGCACTGAGTGTTAGCTTGTCAGAAAAGAAGCTTGTAGAAATAGATAAATCACTTTGTACAGGCTGCGGCTTGTGTTCACAGGTTTGTCCAACAGGAGCAATATAATGTCAAAGAATATATTAATCTGTGGTGTCGGAGGACAGGGAACTGTTCTTGCGGCAAAGGTACTTTCTCAGGCTGCAATTTCTAACGGCGAGCGCGTGCTTAGTGCAGAAACAATCGGAATGGCACAGCGCGGAGGTTCTGTTGTTAGTCAT
Organism: Treponema sp.; assembly: GCA_017617145.1. Next base: position 6,302 of record JAFZWX010000147.1, read on the forward strand.
GTTCGTATTGGAAGCGACGTTTTTTCTCCACTGGTGCCGCAGGGACAGGCAGATATCCTCATTGCATTTGAAGCCGCCGAAGCTGTACGTAACATAGATTTTCTTAAACCAGATGGCACAGTCATTGTAAATAAAAAAGTAGTTCAGCCGGTAACCGCAAGCCTTAGCGGAAAAGTTTTTCAGAGCGAAGAAATGATTTCTTATCTTGAACAGCGTGCTTCAAAAGTAATAGCCGTAGATACCGACCAGGCCTGCCGCGACCTTGGTAGCAGCAAGGTTGTTAACATGGTACTTCTTGGCGCTGCCAGCAAAAGCGGACTCGTTTCAAAAGATGAGCTCAAGGCTGCAATCAAACTGCTTGTTAAGCCAGAGTTCTACGAACTGAATGTTAAGGCGGTGGATTATGTCTGATTTAGAAAAAGCCCGCGAGTTTTTTGGCGGCGACCTTTATGCCACAAGTGCAACTGGCATTGTAATAGAAGAAGTTGGAGACCACTTTGCCCGCTGCTCGCTGGAAATTGAACGAAAACATCAGAATGCCTACGGCGGCGTAATGGGCGGAGTTATCTGCACGCTTGCAGACTTTACATTTGCCGTTTGTTCAAACTTTAATCAACCGCATACAGTTTCTTTAAACTGCAATATAACTTTTCTGGGAATGGCCAAAGGCAAAAAGCTTATTTCCGCTTCTCGCCAGATCAAAGACGGCCGCTCCACCTGCACCTACGAAATAGACATTACCGACGAGCTTGGAACAAAAGTTGCCATGGCCACCTTTACCGGCATGAAACTTGAAAATAAAAAATAATAGCCTTATATCAGTTACCATATACTTAATTAGATTGTTTTTAATATGAATCACTTTTGATAAACTGCAGGAGGTTTATATGAAGGAATTCCGTAACACACGCCCATTTAAAAAAATTCTGCCTCTTTTTATTTCTGCACTTTTCTTAATAAGTTTTTCTTCCTGCACAATCGCTCTGGAAATTCTTGATGACCTTATTACGGGAGAACCTTCCTCTACCAATGGCACCAACTCAGACACACAGACCTCTTACGACGATTCCGATCTTCCCATAGGTGGCTGCCCGGCACAACTTGCTGCATCCGCTTTTGAATACGCCCAAAAATATGCTGCTGCTGACACTCAATATAAATACGGTGCCCAGGATCCGCTTCGGGCAATTCAGGTTGACTGTTCGGGACTTGTAATCAGGTGTTACAGGTATGCACTTCAAAATACAAATTATTCGCTTGTGCAAAATGACATGTCGTCTTCCTATATGTACCAGCACGCTTCAATTCCAACAACTACTCCGCGGCGTGGAGATCTTGTTTTTATGACCTACAATAATTCCACAGTTTCGCACGTTGCTATTTTTGATCGTTTTGAAGGTAATCAGGTTTATTTTATAGACGCCACAGACCAGGGCAAAGGAAAGTGTGTTACCGAGCGCCATTATTCCAAAACCGATAAAAAGATTGTGGGCTACGGAATAATGAAACTCAAGTCATAATAATTTCTTCAATTTTACATCCAAAAATACATCTTTTGCACCCTTGTTTTTTAGAGGGAAGGGTGGATAATTAAAGTGTGTGTTGCGGGCGATGACCTGCACAGGAGGCGTTTTATGATTATCCAATTTTTACTTTCATTTTTAGTTATAACCGGTGTTGATGTTCTTTGTATGATTTTGAGTGGCGGAACAATCGGCGGTCTTGTAAACGGCTTTGAGCTTCCGGGAATTATTTTAATTCTTGCGCTTGTTTTGTTTCTGTCCGGATATGGAAAAGCATTTTGCGTGATTTTCTGTTCCCGTTCAAAGTTGAAAAAACTTAGTCTTGATGAATTGCGCCAGTCAGAAAAATCGCTGGATTTTGCAATCAGGGCGTTGCTTTATATCTGTTTGTTTTTTATGCTGGTTGCAGCTTCTATGTTTTATATTAATTTTGATTACCGCATGGCACTTGGACCGAATCTTGCAACAGTTATAGGTTCCGTATATTACATGGTTTATCTTGATACAATTTTTA
>JAFZWX010000148.1 GCA_017617145.1 Treponema sp.
AATATTGGTGTGTAAGCGCCATATAGACTGCTTACTAACGAGATACCTATGTCCAACGGACCTGTACCTCTCCCAAAAACAGGATTTATATGATTTGCATTTGGGGTGCAAATCCCTGATTTTGCCATGTTAAAGAACTTATGCCTTTTCTACCTGTAAGAAAGTAACTTCTACCGGTGTAGGGCGACCGAAAATCTGAACTTCTACGCTCAACTTTTCTTTTTCGAGATTAATCTCTTTGATTGTACCTGTAAATGATGCAAATGCACCGTCATTAATTTTAACAACATCACCAACGTTGAATGACTGGCGGATAACAGGTTTTTCGCCTTTAATAACTCCTGATTTCTGAAGAAGGTTTTTAGCTTCATCTGGAGTAATAGGGAAAGGGCGGTTATTGCGGCTTACGTTTCCTACAAAGCCTGTAACACCCTGAATTTTGTAAAGCTTAGCACAGGTATCTTTCCAACCGATTTCTGGAAGATCCATTTCGAGCATAATGTAACCAGGAAGAAACTTATTATTGCGGGTCTTTTTCTTACCGTCTTTAATTTCAACAACTTCTTCTACAGGAACACGTACATCAAGAACTACTTCAGAACTGATTTCCTGCTTTTCTAGAAGAGAGCGAATTGCACGTTCGATTTTTCCTTCATAACCAGTGTATGTATGAAGAATATACCAGCATCTAGACATCTATTCCCGTCCTATCTTAAAATCAAGCGGAACAACTCAGAGAAGCCCAAATCAAGCAATCCAAGAAGAATTGCAACTACAATAGTAGAAATGATTACAACTTTAATTGATGAAAGCACATCTGCCTTTGTAGGCCATACAACCTTTTTTAATTCTGCTCTGCTTTCTTTGAAAAATTGAAAAATCTTTGCCATAACTATTTTTCCTTATTATCAGGGCAGGCAGGACTTGAACCCACGACAGGCGGTTTTGGAGACCGCTGCTCTACCAACTGAACTACTGCCCTATATATTTATACCAGAACGGCAACTGCCAGAACTGGAAAAATATCAAAATTATTTTGCTTTTGTTTCTTTATGAAGAACACTCTTCTTGCACCATGGGCAATACTTATTCTTTTCAAGCTTGCCTGTAATGTTCTTGCGGTTCTTGTAAGTAGTATAATTCTTACGCTTACATTCTGTACACTGCAAAGCAATAATTTCTACTGAACCCTTTTTCTTGCTAGCCATATATAACTCCTAAATAAAATCAATAAAAATGTTTTCGAAAGCCCATGTGCAGAATCGAACTGCAGACCTCCACATTACCGATGTGGTGCTCTACCAACTGAGCTACATGGGCATGCAGTATTCTTCACAAAAACAGAAAACGTGCGTCTGATAAATATAAAGAAAGATGAAAAGAATGTCAATAGAAGGACAATGAAATTTGCAAAGCTTTCCTCTATTTAGATGAAAACATCTTGTAAAACTCAAGGCTCTCCCGTGGAAAATGATTGAGGACAACAGAGGAAGTTGTCCTCAATCATTTTCCACTCCGAGACTTAAGTTTTACATTGCCTTCAAATAAAAAACACGAAAGCTCAGCATCTTCCTTTTTCTTTTATTCTATTATATTATGTTTCTATATATTTATCTCGTAAAGCCGGAAGGATAATATGACAAACATAGACAAACTGGTAGATGGTATTATTGAATCTTATGATACTTATGGGCTGGTGAACAGGAATGATGCGGAAAACTTTCCTAACAGGCAGACTGTTGTTTCTATACTTAGTGATGTACAGTCGCTTATATTTCCTGGATTCAGGACAGAAGAATATATTGATCCTACGAACATACGCTATGTTACAGGACAAAAGGTTAACAATATAATTTTAAAACTTACAAAAGAAATTCAGAAAGCCCTCATATATACAATCACAAACAAACAGGGAAGCGCTGATAATATAGAAAATTCTCATTGCTTTGCACTTGCTGAAAAAACAGCGCTTGCACTTATTGAAGAAATTCCTGCTATCCGCAAAAAGGTTCAGCTCGATGTAATTGCAGCTTTTAACGGCGATCCTGCTGCTAAAAGTAATGAAGAAGTTATTCTTTCTTACCCGGGTCTTGAAGCAATTGTTGTTCACAGAATTGCACATTTTCTTCATGTAAACGGAGTTCCAATTATTCCGCGTATTATGAGTGAGCATATCCATGGAAAAACTGGTGTAGATATTCATCCGGGTGCAACAATAGGCGAATCGTTCTTTATCGACCACGGAACAGGCGTTGTAATCGGTGAAACTACAATTATTGGAAACAACGTAAAAATCTACCAGGGAGTAACACTTGGCGCACTTAGCGTAAAAAAATCTCTTCAAGACAAAAAGCGTCATCCTACTATAGAAGATGACGTAACGATTTATGCAGGGGCAACAATTTTAGGCGGCGACACCGTTATTGGAAAAGGTTGTACAATCGGTGGAAATACATGGGTAACAAAATCGGTACCTGCAGGATCGGTCATAACAATATAAAAAACGCAATCCCTGTGCTTCGACAGGCTCAGCAACAGCTCAAAGGGTCGAGTTAAAAAAAACAAGGTTCCCAAGGAAAATCCGAGAGAACCCTGCCGTCCTGTAACCAGGACATCGGAGAGAGTTTATCAGCTTATTTACAAGCTAAATTAAATATAGCACACAATATTTTAGAATGCAAGCATTTTTTATTAAAAAGTCGTTATTTTTCGATTATTTAACACTTTTTTGGCATAAATATGTAGTCTAAAGGAGTTTTTATGGCAAAAAAAAACGGTTCTATTATGTACAAGTGCACAAACTGCGGCTACAGTCAGCCAAAGTGGTTAGGACGCTGCCCCGAATGCGGTGAATGGAATTCTCTGGAAGAAATCATAATTGACAGAAACAACACAACTCCAGGTGGTCGTGGTTCTGAACAAGTTCAAAAACAAAAACCTATTGATCTTGCAAGTGTTCAGGCTATGGAAGCAGTACGTCTTTCTACCGGTATAAATGAATTTGACCGTGTACTTGGAGGAGGCGCAACAAAACGTTCTGCAATCCTTTTGGGCGGAGAACCAGGAATCGGTAAATCTACTCTGTTGTTACAGACTGCATCAAGTGCGGCTTCTAATCTTAAAAATCAAACCGGTAAGATTCTATATGTCAGCGGGGAAGAGTCTGCAGCACAAATAAAAGACAGAGCTGAACGACTTGGCGTGAATTGTTCAAACATTCAGGTTTTGTGTACTTCGCGGCTGGAAGATACACTTGATGCATTAGACTCTCTTAATCCTGTTTTCATTGTAATTGATTCTATCCAAACAATATATTCAGCAGAAGCAGGGCTTATTCCCGGAACCGTAAACCAACTTAAATATTGTGCCAACGAGCTTATTGCCTGGGTAAAAGAGCGGGATTCTGTTCTTATAATGACAGCGCATGTTACAAAAGAAGGAACTATTGCAGGACCAAAGTCGCTTGAGCATATGGTCGATACTGTAATTTCGTTTGAACGCAACACAGATGACATCCGCTTTTTGCATGCACAGAAAAACCGTTTTGGATCTGTTGATGAACTTGGTATTTTTACAATGACAGAAAAAGGTCTTGTGCCTGTACAAGATCCTGCATCGTTGTTTTTAACTAAACGCGGCGAAGCTGGAATTCCTCAACCAGCTGGTGTTGCCTGTACTCCTGTTTTTGAAGGAACAAGAGTGTTTCTTGTAGAAATCCAGGCTTTGACAGTACCCGCAAAAGCAAGTGTAAGCCGTGTTTACAGCGAAAAAATAGATTCGGGGCGAGTTGCAAGAGTTGCAGCAGTAATTGAAAAACGTTGTGGCCTGAAATTCAGTGATCAGGATATTTATGTAAATGTTGCTGGTGGAGTACGTCTTACAGAAAGCTCGATTGACGCTGCCCTTGCCTGTGCACTCTATTCGGCAAGAACAGATCTTCCTCTTAAAGGCAATACAGCAGTTTTTGGAGAACTTAGTCTTGCAGGAGAAATCCGTCCTGTTACAAAGACAAAACAGCGTGTAAAAGCAGCGCAGAATCTTGGTTTTTCAAATGTAATTGCACCACAGGAAGAAGAAGGCGCAATAAAGACTGTAAATATCAGAGAGATTATAAAGACTTTATTCAAATAAAATGATATAAATATTGTCTGGATATAGTTTAGAATGAAGCAGAAAAATATCTTATTTATAGTATTTTTATTATTTGCAAAAACAGCCTGGACACAAGCATTCACGGAAGAAAATATTAAAAAACCAATACAGTTCAAGCAAAATGCAGAATTCTCAATAAAAATAAACACTCTTCAAGATTATGAACCATCCTGGTTTTCGGCTTCGGGAATGTATAATATTATGGCTCCAAGATTTTCTGCCGGTGGCGGGGTTTTCCTGGAAAAAGGAGACTCCCAACTTACACTTTTTGCTTCATATAATTTCTTAAAACGAAAAAAAATATCTTTGGGTACAGGAGTTATTTATAATCTTAACTGGCTTCATGATTACAGTCTGAGCAATAATTTTTTACCCTGCTTTAATCTTGAATGGCAGCCCAAACCGTTTTACAAGCTTAATTTCAGCATTGATTTATTATTTAAATTCAGGCATCTTTTTATTTTTGGTTTTAATCATCATTCTCTGGTAAATACAACTCTTGCAATAGATATAAAAAACACATTTTATCTTCCAAAGAATTTTCTTATCTATCTTGAATTTGCTTCCATAGAAAAATTCCGTTATATGATTTTTTGCGCACCGTCTTATATATTGGGAATGGAATATAAAATAAATGATTCGTTCGATCTGGCTTTTGATGTTACTGTTCATTATATCGATTTCTTTACTCTTTCTGCTCATTATGCAGACACAGATATCAGATTAGGAGGAAGATATAAATGGTAGCAGTTTTATTATGTTTAGCTTGTCTTCTCTTTTCTTCCTGTGAATATGATTTAGAAAATGCCTTTTACAGAGCAGACGACACCGATGCCAGAACGAGGGTTTGCTATACACTTAGTGATTCAGAAACACCACATCCTTCTTCTGAACTTTATACAATTGCTGTTTTTTCTGATATCCATTTTGGCGGAAAAAGTTCTACAAGACATGAACAGGATTTTTTAAACTGGCTTGAAAAATCAAAAGAAGAAGGAAAATGTCCTGAATTCTGTTTCTGTTTGGGCGATATTACAGAACATGGAAAAAAATCTGAATTTGAAGCTTATAATGAATTTTGTAAAAAAGTTGAATCCTTGCTTGGTGATGGAAAAGTATATAATGTGCTTGGAAATCATGATTTGTATAACAACGGTTGGGATAACTATAAAGAAATGATTTTCCCTTATAAATCGATGTATACTTTTAAAACAAAAACCTTCAGCTGGTATTGCATAGATTCGGCATCCGGGACTCTGGGGAAAAACCAATATGATACTCTTAAATCTCTCTTTGCAAACGATTCTGCTCCTAAAATTATTCTTACACATGTTCCAGCTTACAGCAATCCATTAAATTATATGGGTTATTTTTCTTTTCAGAATACTTATGAAAGCGACATGCTTTTAACTCTTTACAGTAAAAATAACGTGAAGTCTGTTTTTAGCGGGCATATACATCAATCTTACAAAAATTACTTTAATAACTTTGTTGAAATTACAGTTCCATGCATTACTCAAAGTAATCAATGGTCATTAATAACTATTGATGAAAACAAGGGAACAGTAAGTGAACTGGTTATTCATGGTGGAGAGTAGCATATTTACACAAATTGCTGTGTCATTTTTACCCACATATTCTGTTATGCCATGAACCTATTGAGCAAAAAAGATTCATTTGAGAACCAGCGGGAGCCGGGGTTGTAGCCCTTTAGTCCACTGCAAATGCAAACAAATAGAAAAAAAAGCCTTACACTCACGTGAAAAACGCATAGAACCTGCAGGCTGAGCTGATTTTTTGGAAGAAATCTTGCGTTTTTATCAGTTGGCACGGAACTTGCTATATATTAAGTGAAACAAAAGAAAGTTCACAGGAGGCAAGATTATGAACGAACTTAGTTTGATTGATTCACTTTTTAATGATGTGTTGGATAGCACTCCAAGTGTTATGTATCGTGCGGGTGTAAGTGCACCACGTGTTGATGTTGTTGAGGACGAAGGAGCTTACACATTGGAAATGGAATTGCCTGGAAGAACTGAAAACGATGTAAACATCGAGCTTGACCACGACAATTTGACTATTTCTTCTAAGGTTTGCGAAGAGAAAGAGTCTAAGGAAGATAAGAAGGATAAGAAAAAGGCAAAGTACATCCTTAAGGAACGCCGCTACAGCGAGTTCTCTCGACGCTTTGCACTTCCTTCTGATGTTGATGAAGAAAGCATCAGCGCTAACTTCAAGAACGGCATTTTGTCTATCAACATGAAGAAAAAGGCTGTTGTTGCACCTAAAAAG
>JAFZWX010000149.1 GCA_017617145.1 Treponema sp.
GGATTGTGCATTGGTGCTGCCAAATCAACACTCGCTCTTGGAACCAGAATTTCTATTACATATTCATCTTTGGCAAGGGCAGACGGAATGTCGGTGATGTCTTCAAACATTGAAGCGTCGGCGCCAACTGCCTGGAAAAGCATGAGCATAAGTTTTTCACCGGGTTCCTGGGCATTTGAAAGATTCATCTTAAAAGAAACGTTGCTGGCATACTGTGCTGCTTCAATCATAATTTTGAAAGGGTCGCTGTAGTCGCCAAAACCGGCGGCAGGGTCAAACTTAATATTCTGATATATTTTTTTAGCAGTCTTTTCTACATCGGCACCAGAAATCTGATTTGTTTCAGCAAGATAATACGCCATTGAAAAAGCACCGCAGGCATTCCGAGACCAGGCGTTATCTTTTTGGGTTGCATAAGGCTGACCTTTATTTGTTGTTTTGCAGCTGCAGACAAAAATTGAAGATATCAAAAGTGTAAACATAAATTTTCTTGTTGGTTTCATTCAAAACTCCTGTAATGATTATAACATGCAAAGTTGCAAACTACAATTAATAGGTTATAATTAAAGAAATAAAATCTGCGTGATAAAAAAGGAGCACCTATGTTTGAACCTACATTTGAATCATTAAGCACACACACTTGTCCGGATTGGTTCCGCGATGCAAAATTTGGAATCTGGAGTCACTGGGGCCCTCAATCGGTTCCACAATGCGGAGACTGGTACGCACGCAACATGTATATCCAGGGAACGGATCAATATGAATATCATCTTCGGACTTACGGCCATCCTTCAAAATTTGGTTACAAGGATATCTGCAAATTATGGAAGGCCGAAAACTTTAACCCCGATGCATTAATGGAGAAATATTACAAAGCAGGTGCAAGATTTTTTGTTGCACAAGCATCGCATCATGATCACTTTTTTAACTTTGATTCAAAGCTCAACAGATTCAACAGTGTTCAGGTTGGACCCCACAAGGATATCTGCGGATTATGGAAGGCTGCTGCTAAAAAATATAATCTTCCTTTTGGAATGACGGAGCACCTTGCAGCATCCTTTGCCTGGTGGCGTTCGAACAAGGGATGCGATTCTTACGGACCATACAAAGGCATTCCCTATGATGGCAATGATCCTGAATACAGAGATTTTTATCACAACAATTATGAGCACGTTGCAAAACCCGGTGAGCCAGATAAATGGGTATGGCTTACAGAAAATGAAGATTTTCATAAATACTGGCTCAGCGTAATAGAAGAAATTATCGACAAATATGAACCCGATTTGCTTTATTCAGACAGCTCTCTTCCATTTTGCGAAACGAATATTCCAGATAACAAGGGTCCTTATAAATATGGACTTGAGGCTGTTGCAAAACTTTATAATAAATCGGAACAACTGCATGGAACTAACCAGGCAGTTTATACTCAAAAAAATCGCGATAAAGCAATTTACTCAGTTGGCGTTCTGGATATTGAGCGTAGTCAACTTCCAGATGTTTCACCTGTTCCATGGCAGTCAGAAACCTGTATAGGCGGATGGTTTTACGACAAAAAAGCAATTTATAAAAAGCCTCGTCACATCATTGATATTCTGATTGATTCAATTTCTAAAAACGGAACATTGCTTGTAAACATTCTGCAGCGTCCCGATGGAACAATTGACGAAGAAGCAGACTGGATTCTTAGTGAACTTGCAAAATGGTTTGATGTAAATAGCCAGGCAGTTTACGGAACAAGACCATTCCGAACAGCAGGTGAAGGAAGCTCCTCTGTAATAATAGAAGGCTTTCGTGAAGACCAGGTAGACTGGAAAGATGATGATTTCCGTTTTGTACAAAAGGATGGAATTCTTTACGCCTTCGTTATGAAAAGTGCAGATAGAAAAACAGCCGTCATCAAAAGTCTGCGTCCCGATGAAAAAGTCCGTGAAGTAAGTCTTTTAGGTTTTGGAAAGCTTTCATTTGTGCAGCACGCAGGAGTTCTAATTGTTGATTTACCAGAACAAAGAGACACTGAATATCCAAATGCGCTGAAGATTGAGTTCTTGTAATAAAATCTCAGTTTACTCAAACAAAGAAAGGCGTTCCGTCCTTCTTAAAATGAACTCTACGAATCATATCACATCTTAGATGGTCGTGAATGGTCTGCTCTGCATGATAGGCAATCATCAAAAATCCTTTTTCGTCGGTGTAGAATGAATTGTGCCCCGGACCATATTCACTGACATTATAAAAAGTCAGAATTGGCGAAATATTTTTTGTCCAGGAAGAAAGGTCTAACAGGTCTGCATTATAATCGGCAGTAAATAATCCAACGGCATAAGTATATCCATTTGCGGCGCCACCTGAATATGTTAGATAAATTTTGTTGTCTCGTATAAAGGCGTAAGGGCCTTCATTGTTTATAGTTCCTTCTACATTTTCCCAACCATAAAGTGGACGCGAAAGAAGTACAGGATCACTTGTTAGTTTCCAAGGTTCATTTTCGTTTACGCAAGCTATATAAAGCATGGAGCCTGTATCTAAAGGATCTCCAATGTGCTCTCGCTGTGACCAAACAACATAAGACCCCTGCCCTGCTTTGAGATAAGTCATATCGAGTGAAATTGCACCTTCCGATAAACCTGTGCCATCTTTTTTCAAAATCTTTATTGGGTCCGACCAGTCTTCAGGCGCTGTAATTTTTCCATCTTTTTTAAGCTTCATCAAATGACATTGAGGTCCCCACTGTTTTCCACTCACTGCAAAAAGAATATAAAGGTCCTCCCCAATTACATGAAACTCTGGAGCCCAGAAAGTTTGAATAAGTTCCCTTGCAGGATCATACGGAAGAATCAGATGCTGTTTGATTTCTGGTGCAAAAAGTTCTGAAACAGTATTTGCTTCGCGCATGTAAATTCCAATATCACCTGTATTATCACAAGTTGAAATAAAATACCATTTTTCTTTCCATGGAAAAATCACAGGATCTCCAAATCCTTTTGCAAGCGGAAATTTAAATGAGGGACATTCTGTTGTTTTTTGTGGTGCCGGCGGATTCCAGAATTCATCAGCAGCGTGTACAATTTCATCATCAAGCTCAAGTTCTGCGGATGGATAAAAATCTTTTAACGAACTTTCTTCTACCAGGCCAAGTGTTTCAAAATGAATAAGATCTCTTGTTTGCCACGCCCAAAGCATGTTGTTGTCTTTTTCAAAGCTAGTGCCCTGATTATTAATTCTTCTTCCGCAAATTCCTATGAGCCCGTCTTGCATGCGATAAATACAAGGATTGTCTATGTACAAAGGAATGATTGTGTTTTGTTCCGAAATCTCTCCCTGCGCAAAAAGTATTCCATAATTGTGATTAAGGGCAACATCGGTGCCTTTGTCCTCATATGAAAAATGAACCGCCTTTGCCAGCCCAAAAGGATAATTATCACTGTTAATATCTCTTGTGTAAACTTTGACTTTTGTCATATACATTCCACCTTGTGTGATTTTTTGGTTTTATGAAATCGTAGTAAATAATCTATAAGTATTATACAATAAAAAGGCAATGAAAGTCTTAGTAATTAATAACATGCTTGAACAAAAACACCTGGAGCAGATTAAGGCTGCTGCCCAAGCGCTTGGTCATGAAGTTTTCTTTTACACTTCGGAAGCAGAAATCCCCGCGGCGAATTATGATGCTGATATTATTTATGGCTTTGCGCCTTCGATTGTAAAAACAAGTAAGACGCTAAAATGGCTTTGCGTCCCTTGGGCCGGAGTTGATTCTCTTATGGTCCCGGGATATTTTGCAAACGAAGAATGTCTGCTTACAAATGCGGCAGGTGCTTACGGAGTTTCAATCGCTGAACATATGATTGCAGTTTCTCTTGTGATGATGCGTCGCCTTAATGAATTTCTTGAAGAAACAAGGAACGGACAGTGGCTCAAACCCCGTCCTCAACGTTCGCTCAAAGATTGCCGGATCACAGTTCTTGGCACAGGCGACATTGGAACAACCTTTGCTACGCGGGCCCGTGCCTTTGAACCACAAACCATAATTGGTGTGTGCCGTTCCGGAAAGAGCAGTTCGCTTGTTTATGATAAGGTTCTTCCTGTAAGTGAGCTTGATTCTATTTTGCCCCAAACTGATCTTCTTGCAATGAGCCTGCCTTCTACCCCAGAAACAAGAGGCATTCTTTCACGCGAGAGGCTTGCACTGCTTCCTAAGGGTGCGTATGTGGTAAATGTAGGCCGCGGTTCTGCCATCGACGAAGACGCACTTGCCGATGCCTTGGACAGCGGACAAATTGCAGGAGCCGCACTTGATGTTTTTCAAACAGAGCCACTACCTGCCGACCACCGCTTCTGGAAAACAAAGAATCTCATAATCACCCCGCACGTAGCCGGGAATATGACGCTTGCACATACAAGAGATAAAAATGTGCAGATGTTTCTGGAGGATTTGAAGAACTTTACTGAGGGCAGGCCGTTGAAATATCTAGTTGATAGGAAGCTGGGGTATTAGTTTTTACAGGAGGAACACCATGTCAAAAAAGAAATCCACCCCGGAACGCAACGCAACACACATGCTTCGATACTTGTTTCAAATAGAACAGTCAATCAGAAACGGTGAATATCCAAACGCAAATAAACTTAACGAAAAACTGCGCACAAATTTCAGCAGGAGCACTTTTGGCCGCTACATAGATATCCTGCGCGAAGAATACGACGCCCCAATAGAATTCGACTTTCGCAAAAACGGCTACTACTACACCGATTCAACTTTTTCTTTGAATCAGGTTATGCTCAAGGAAGGCGAGCTGCTTACCCTTTCCACAATCCTGCCGCTGCTTGAACAGTACAAAAATACCCCCATGGAAAAATCCTACCGCGACCTTATGCAAAAGCTCATCAAGATGCTGCCCGATACAATAACCGTAGAC
>JAFZWX010000150.1 GCA_017617145.1 Treponema sp.
AAGTAAAAAGAGATGGTATTAAAGTTATTGTAAAAAATAACGCTCCTGAATGTGTAATTATAACAGTAGAAGATTATGATCATCTTATCAATGAAGCCAAGAGAATAGTTAATCCTCCCCAAACGCCTGAACAAGAAAAAAGGCGAAAAGAATTCATCACAAGAATCCGTCAAAATGTTACACCCCCTCTTCCTGCTTCAAGAAAATTGAAAGATGTAATCGAAGAAGTTGGTACTATAGATATAGATAAAGACGCGGTAAATGAATTGCGAAGGGTAAGCATGATATGATTTTATTTGATACAAATGTTTTAATAGATTATTGGCGAAAACCAAAAGAACTTCTTAAATTAAATATTTCTCCAGACAAATTTGCAATCTGTGGTGTTGTAAAAGCAGAATTACTTCATGGTGCAAAAACAAATGAAGAAACAAATGGTCTTCTAAAGTTTTTTAATTCTTTTAATCTTCTTCACACAGACGAATACGATTTTGAAGGGGTAGGGTTCATGCTCCAGACTCTTCGCGAAAACGGAATAACATTACCTTTAGCAGATGTAATGATTGCATTTTGTGCAATTAAATATGATGTACCGCTTTGGACACAAGATGGACATTTTAAACTCATTCAAAGTCTATACCCGGAACTTAGTTTTTATTATCCAAAATAATTTTTCTCCAACTCAAATTCCATCGAATCATATTCCAGATTATCATGACGGCGGATTTTTTTTACGGTATTTATATATTTGAATCCAAGCGATTCAGATAAATTAGCAGAAGCGATGTTTTCTTTAAAACAGGAATAATGAAATTTTAAACCACCCAGTTCATTAAAAATCAAAGAGGCTAGGGCACTAAGAACTTCTTTTCCGTAACCTTTTTTTTGATATTTTGAAGCTATGCATATTCCTCCAGCTTCATAAACTTCTGGTTCTTCCTGATTTTGGATAATTCCTGCAAAACCTATTACTTCATCTGTTGCTTTTAAACATACAAAAAAGTTGTTGTTTGTCTTTTGAAATTCAAAAACTTTTATCAAACGTTCTTCGGCTTCTTCTATAGAATTCAATGGTGTCCAAAGCATATATTTTGCAAGGGAAGAATCAGACCACACATTTTTATAAATTGAATCTAAATCCTTTTTCTGAGCTTTTCTTAAAATCAAATGTTCTGTTTCTAGTTTTTGAATCATTTTTGAAACTGTTGTTTTTATTTTTTTGTTTGAATAGAAAAATCAGTCCACAAATCAAAAATGTCTATGATGCGGCCTTGAGTACCATCGGTAACTACAACAGTGTGTTTTTCATTGAAATGATCTAATTCATTTTCCCAACCGCGAATCCATTGTTTTTCTTCGGATTTTTTTAAATCGAGACAAAGCTGGCAGTTTGAACCATATATTTTTTGTAAGGTTTGTAAATCATATTTAAACTGAAATATCTGTCCTGGTTCAATTTCAAAATCATTTGTTAAAGATAAAACTTGAGAATTATCGCCCATCAATATATTTGCAAAAATAATTTTATCGCTTGAATTATTTACAACTTCATAAATAAAATCATAATCTTTTTCTTTTATATAATTATTCAAATCGAGCGGATCATTATTTAACATCAGACATTTGTAACCGTCTACAGGTGTAATTGAAAACTCCCCCTTATTCAACATATCCATAATTATATCTTTACAACTGCAGGTGTAGATATTTGAAACCCTTCCGTAACTGTTTGAGTTATTTGTATAAAAAACTCTTAAGTCATAAACACTTTTATATTCATCTGGTGTTTCGGTAATTAGATATGCAAGATAATTTTTGTTTTCGTATTCTACAGGAAATTCTTTTAATTCAAATTTGTTCTGAGCTTCAAAAGGAGGATAAAGCATTTTTCCACTTTCGCTTGTATCATTACTGACCAGAATTCGAACACGTTTGTATTTCATACTTTTTTCAATTGTATACCACCAGCTCCAGGCTTTTTCAAAACAATTGATACCTACAGAATATTTATTATTATAATCCTTAAGAAGTCTGTCTGAATTAAATTTAAAATCAATGCTTTCACCTGCGTCAATTGTTATAATCGAAGAAGTAAAAGTTGGATTATATTGATGATCCATATTTTTTGTTAAAGCAACATAAGACACAATTTTTAAAGAAGTGTTTGACTGATTTATAAATTCCATAATAAAATCACAGTCTTCATCTGATTCTGCATAATATTGATTTATATAATCTTGAGGATAGTAATCTTGCTTAGGAACGCTTTTGCAGGAAGAAAAAATTACAGTTATTAAAAATAGAACAATTATAAATTTAAACTTTTTCACGAGTGTTTCTCCAAACTTTTTATAATTTTTTTTAAAATTAAATATCCAGATTAGCATAGCTGGAGTTTTCTTCAATGAAGCGGCGGCGAGGTTCTACTTCTTCGCCCATACATACGCTGAAGATTCGGTCTGCAGCCATTGCATCTGGAATTGTTACTACGCGCATTTTACGGTGAGCCGGGTCCATTGTTGTTTCCCAAAGCTGCTTTCCGTCCATTTCACCAAGACCTTTGTAGCGCTGAACATCGGCTTTGTCTCGCTGATCGCCAAGTGCTTCCAAGGCTGCGTCTCGTTCTGCATCGCTGTAACAGTAAACAGGATCTTTTTTACCAAGCTGTACTTTGAACAGAGGAGGCATGGCAAGATATACATAACCGTTTTCAATAAGCTTTGGCATGTAACGGAAGAAGAAGGTCAAAAGCAATGTGCGGATATGCGAACCGTCGACATCGGCATCGGCCATGATAATAATTTTATGATAGCGTAATTTGTCAATATTAAAGTCTTTACCAAAACCAGCACCAAGACTAGCAATAACAGGCTCAAGCTTATCGTTGTTCATAACCTTTTCTGGGCGAACTTTTTCTACGTTGAGCATCTTTCCCCAAAGTGGAAGAATTGCCTGAGTTTTAGGGTCGCGACCTTTCTTTGCAGAACCACCGGCAGAGTCTCCTTCGACTATGTAAACTTCGCAGAGTTCCGGATTTTTCATTGAACAGTCAGAAAGTTTTTCCGGTAAACCAAAACCATCGCTCATTGTCTTTTTGCGCATATTGTCTTTTGCCTTGCGGGCTGCAATACGGGCTTTGGCTTCGTCGATTGCCTTTTTCAAAATGGCTTCGAGCGTTGCAGGATTTTGTTCAAAATATATTGTGAGTTTTTCTTTTACAATCTGATCAACTATTGTGCGGACTTCTGTGTTTCCAAGCTTTTCCTTTGTCTGTCCTTCAAACTCTGGCTCAGGAACCTTCATGGAAATTACTGCTGTAAGACCGCTGCTCAAATCTTCGTAAGTAAGCTTTTCTTCTTTGTCCAGATTTTTCTTAAGTTTTTCGTTTGCTTCGAAGAACTTGTTCAAAACAAAACGAACGGCACTTCGGAAGCCTTCAAGGTGAGTACCACCGTCGCGGGTGTTAATGTCGTTTACGAAGGTACGCACGTTTTCTGAATATCCGGAGTTGTAGTGCATAGAGATTTCTGTAACAACATCATCTCGTTCTTCTTTTATGTAAATTGGTTCTGCAGGAACTACTGCTTTACCTTCGTCAATTTCTTTTACAAACTCGTTGATTCCGCCTTCGAACTTAAGCACTTCTTCTTTTGGATTTTCAAGTCGTTCATCGCGGAAAATAATTACAACACCGCTGTTCAAAAAGGCAAGCTCACGAAGTCTGTCTTTAAGAACATCGTAATCATAAGTTGTTGTTTCTGTAAAAATTGTTTTGTCGGCCTTCCAGCGAATTGTTGTTCCGTGTTCAGTTTCAGGAATATCGCCGATAATTTCTACTTTTGTTTTTGGAACACCGCGTTCATATTTCTGCTGGTAAACATGTCCGTTGAGTTTTACTGTTGCTTCCATCCAGTCTGAAAGAGCATTTACACAAGAAACTCCAACACCATGCAAACCGCCCGAAACTTTATATGAACCTTTATCGAATTTACCGCCGGCATGAAGACGAGTAAGTACAAGCTCCAGCGCACTGATTTTTTCGGTAGGGTGAATGTCAACAGGAATACCACGTCCATTATCTACAACGCGTACAATATCATCTCGTTCAAGGGCAACTGTAATGGTATCACAATAACCAGCCATTGCCTCATCGATTGAGTTATCTACTGTTTCGTAAACAAGGTGATGAAGTCCTCTTGGACCTGTAGAACCAATGTACATACCAGGTCTCTTGCGGACAGCTTCGAGTCCTTTTAAAACCTGTATGTTACTTGCGCTGTAATCTGCCGACATGTTTTATATCCTTTTTATTATTATTAATATTTAATTTTATCTGAAAAATTGTTTAAATTCAATGATTGGATCTAAAGGAAAACCGACATGCTTCCGCTACGGTGCGTCTGCAAACTACTGCGAAGCTTGCAAGGAAAGATTTTACTCGCTTCGCTCGGCAAGCGTCGATGTAGTTTGCAGCCACCCCTACGCTCACGTATGTCTGTTTTCAAATTACTTCAAAAATTAATAATAAAATCCATGTAAAACAAAAAATCTGCTTGAAGAATTCCATAAGTTGGGTGATAATAAAATCCTATGGCAAAAGAGTTATATAAAGAAGCGTTTCAATATGCGATGACGGAACTTAAAAAAGAATTTAAAGAAAAAAATAACGAAGACGAATTTACAATCTGGTTTAAAATGAAATATGTTGAAGACTCGGTTGATACAATTACTGTATCTGTCGTTTCGAATTTCATGAATACAATGTTGTCTTCAAAAGGTTATTTTACGCTTCTTCAAAAAAAACTCAAAGAAATTACAGGGCAGAATATTGATATAAAATGCATTATTGTTGGAGAAGATTCTTCATCAACCAAAGATGATATTCCAGAAAAACCGGCCTCTTCAAAAGAATCAAAAACTGAAGTTGTTGAAAAATCTAAAACAGAAACAGGCGAATCTACCAAAAATAAAAAACATCCTCTTTTACAAGAAAACTTTACTTTTGATAATTTTATTCCAGGTGATAATAGTAATTTTGCATATAAAGCTTCTATGGCTGTAGCAAAAAATCCGGGAAAACAATATAACCCTATTCTTATCTATGGTGGTTCTGGTCTTGGAAAAACACACCTTATGGAAGCCATTGGAAATTATATTTATAACAACGGTGGTGAAAAACTTAAGATTTATTATGGTTCTGCAGAAAGCTTTACAAATGAATTTACAAATTCTTTAACTTCAAAAAAGACAACTCAATTTATAAATAAATTCCGAAATCTTGATGTTTTGTTACTCGATGACATCCACTTTCTTGATAATAAAAAAGGTGTTCAGGAAGAGCTTTTCTATACTTTTAATGCGCTTCATGAAAAACAGGCACAAATGGTTTTTACTTGTGACCGTCCTATAAAAGAAATAAAGAATATGACAGAGCGTCTTGTAAGCAGACTTTCAAATGGATTATGTATTGATATTACAATTCCTAATTATGAAACCCGTGTTGCTATTTTAAATAAAAAGCTTGAACTGCTTGGCAAAAAACTTAATCAGGAAATTGTTGATTATATTGCAAAAAATGTTGAAACAAATGTCCGTGAACTTGAATCGGCTCTTCAACAAATTCTTGCTTATGCTGATATTATTGAACAGGAACCAACTTTGGATATGGCAAAAAATCAGCTTAAGGATATTTTGAATTCCAACTCTGCACAAAATATTTCGCTTGATATAATTCAGAAAGTAGTTGCAGAAAATTATCAAATTTCTATTTCGGATTTGAAAGGTAAAAAACGTGATAAGAAATATGTTTTTCCTCGTCAGGTTGCAATTTATATTGCACGCGAGCTTACCGAAATTTCTTACTCTGAACTTGGAAATGAATTTGGTGGAAAAGATCATTCAACAATTATGCATGCCTATGAAAAAATAGCAGAAGGAATAAAGCTTGATTCTAGTCTGGAAGCAAAAATTAATATTTTGATAAGAGAGATTAAAGAATTTAAAAAGTAACATCATCTTGAACTTGTTTCAGGATCTTTTATAAACAGATTCCTAAACAAGTTCGGAATGACACAAATTTTTATTTAAAATGTGGGAAAAGTGTTGTATAATTGTGGATAAGTAGATTTTTAATAAAAATGATGTGGATAAGTGGAAAACTTGTGAATTAAAAATCATAATTTATAAACTTTGTAATTTGTTATATTATAAAGAATTAAGTGATTTTTACACATAATTAACATAGCTTACTACTACTACTACTAAATTTATAAATTTAATAGTAATATAAAAAAGGGAAAAGGAGAAAAATATATGAAGTTTACATTTGATCGTGATGCGATGATTAAGGAAATTTCTATTGCTCAGGAAATTATTACAAACAAAAGTCCAGTTACAATTCTTTCGAATATTTTAATTATAGCAGAAAATAATATGCTTACAATTAAAGCAACTGACTCAACTGTAAAATTTACAACTACTATTCCAGTTGATATTCAGGAAGAAGGACGAACTACAATTTACTGTGATAAGTTTATGAGTATTATTTCTTCTTTACCTTCTGGGGATATTGAATTCATAAAAGAAGATATTGCTGTAACTATTAAACCTATTTCTAAAAGAGTAAAGTTCCAGCTTAAGAGTCAGGCCAGCGATAAGTTCCCTGAACTTGGATCTTCAGAAAATGTTCCTTTCTTTGAACTTCCTGCTAAAGAATTTAAAGAGATGATTCGTCATACAATTTTTGCAGTTTTCAAAGATGTTAAAGATATTAAGAGTCGCAGCTTTATGACAGGTGTTTACTTTGAAAAAGAAGGCGACACAATTACAATGGTTGCAACAAACGGAAACAGACTTTCGTGCATTTCTAAAACTGCAACAAATGTTCCTGATTTTCCTGCAGCAAATATTCCTACAAAAATTCTTTCTTGTGTACTTAAAAATCTTTCGGACGAAGGAAACGTTAGTGTTGCTGTAATTGATAATTCAATTTTTATTAAGTTTGCAAATTTTGAATTTTCTTCTAACTTAATTGACGGCCGATTCCCTAACTACAAAAAAGTAATTCCTGAAAATCTTACAACTAAGTTCCAGGTTAATAAAGCTGATTTGGAGTCTGCACTTAAACGAATTACAATTATGGCAGATAAGGAAATTTACAGAGTTCTGTTTAAGATTGGACCTGGAGTTCTTAAACTTATTTCGCCAGAAACAGACAGTGGTGCTGCAGAAGAAGAAATTCCATGCCGCTACGACGGACAGAATATTACAATTGCAATGAACTTTGTTTATGTAACAGAACCTCTTAAAGTAATTGAATCAGAAAATGTTGTTGTAGAATTCAATGTTGATGAGTTCCGCGAAGATGAAGGTGTTGTTACAAAAGCAGTAATTATCCGCTCTGAACCTGCGGGTGATTTCCAGCATGTAGTTATGCCTCTGAAGGGCTAGCATGCCGTTTCTTTACGAGACATTTTATAATTTCCGCAATCTTAAAAATGACACGTTAGACTTGGCTAACAAAGAAATTTATTTTGTTGGACAGAACGGGCAGGGCAAAAGTAATATACTTGAATCGCTTTATTATGCTGCGTATGGAATAAGCTTCAGAACACACCAGGATGCACAGATTGTAAAAAACGGCGAAAAAGATTTTAGCATAAATGCATTTTACAAAAATGGTGAAGACAGTGCTCAAAAAATTTCTGTGATTTTTGAAAACGGAAAAAAGCGTATAGAAAAAAACGGTAAAAAAATTCAAGACAGAAAAGAGCTTATAAATACAATTCCATGCATTTTGTTTTGTCATGATGATATGAGATTTGCAACGGGAGAACCAGAATGCCGCCGTTTTTTTATAGACCAGTCGCTGACCCTTTATGACAATCTTTATATTGACGACATGCGAAATTACAGGAAGGTTTTAAAAAGCCGGAACCTTATTTTAAAAAGTAAACAATATGAAATGCTTGAAGTTTATGACAGTCAGCTTGCACAGTACGGACTTGTAATTCAGGATAAACGTAAAAAAGCAATTTTTCAGTTCAATCAGATTTTTGGAAAAATTTTTGAAGACATAACTGGTATTGATGGTGTTCAAATTGTGTATAACCCGTCTTGGAATATGCAAAATGCTGCCGGCGAAAATTTTTTTCCTGCTACGCAGGATATTATTTCTCTTTTGTTTTCACGACATGCTCAAGATCAACTTATGGAAACAACTATATCCGGCCCGCACCGCGACAAAATCTTTTTTGTTAAGGGTGGACAAAATTTTATACAGACAGCTTCAACAGGACAATGCCGCCTGATTTCATTATTACTTCGTGTTGCACAAGCTATTTATTATACCCGCGCCACAGGTCTAAAACCTGTTCTTTTAATGGACGATGTTTTACTTGAACTTGACCCAGACAAGCGTGCAAAACTTACAGCGATGCTTCCTGAATATGAACAACTCTTTTGTACTTTTTTGCCGGGAGAACCTTACGAAAGGTATATGCACGATACCACAAAAGTTTATAAAATAGAGAAAGGTGAATGGCATGAATGATGATAATATAGTTTCAATGCAGAGCATCATGGAGCAGTGCCGCTTTTTTGCAGAATCAGACGAAGGTCAGCTTCCATCGCTTTGGCGAAAAGTTGTTTCGCGCATAAAATCAACAGCAGAAGATTCTGAGCGTGAAGATTTAATAAACAAACGAATTCCTCTTGGAGAAAGGCTTGCTTCAAATACTCATGTTTTGGATTTGAAAAATGGCGTCCTTATAATTGAATCAGATCATCCTGGCTGGATTCAATATTTAAAATTTTATCAGAGTTTTATAATTAAAGGACTCAAAATGGAAAACCCGGATTTAAAAATTAGTTCGCTGGCATTCAGGCTCAAGGGGAAAGAAGAAAAAGAAATTGATGTGTACCAGCAGGCATTAAGAAAGGCTAGGGCCGAAATGGAAGAGAGAATAAGAAAGAACGAGGAAGAAGCAAGGAAGTTTTTTGGTGATTGACCAACATCAAAAAATAATGATATATTAGAGTACTATTTTTCTGACTTTGAAATCGGAGAAATTTTTAACACGAAATCAT
The DNA here is from genome assembly GCA_017617145.1 of Treponema sp. The sequence goes on from JAFZWX010000150.1 coordinate 9,088, forward strand.
TTTTTTATATATAAAAGGAGCGTTCTATGAAAAGAACATATCAACCAAGTAAAGTAAAACGCAATAGAAAATTCGGGTTCCGCGCCCGCATGGCTACTAAAGGTGGTCGCAAAGTTCTTGCAAGAAGAAGAGCAAAGGGCCGCGCAAAGCTTACTGTTTCTGACGAACACAAGAAATACTAATTTTTTAAGGGAAGGACACAGTCTTGATAAAAACGGGATTTTTTAGACGGGACGAACGTATAAAAAATCCCGCTGATTTTAAAAAGCTGTACAAAGAAGGAAAAAAGATAAGTATTCCAGGTGCCAAGTTGTTTTACCTTGAAAATCATCTGGAAATGAACCGGGTAGGTTTTCCTTTGATTCGTGGCTACGGTAACGCGGTCGAAAGGAACTTATCAAAAAGATACAGCCGGGAAGTCTATCGATTATTAAAATCACATCTGAACACCGGATACGACATGTTAATACTAATCTATCCTGGAAATGACTCGTTCAGCACGCGATGTGAACAGATTCGTAGTTTGTGCCAAAAGGCAGGATTATTAAAAGAATAATGATAAAATGGTTAAAAAATTTTTTAACTAAGTTTTTCTGTTTTTTAATT
>JAFZWX010000151.1 GCA_017617145.1 Treponema sp.
CAAACCAAACCAAACCAAACCAAATCTAATCCAATCCTTATCTAATATTGTATTCCCTTCCTTCTCATAAAGTTATACAGTGTAGCAGAGCTTATCCCAAAATAGTTAATTATATCAATTTTTTTGTACCCTTCATTCAACATGCGGCGCAGTTCATCTTCGTATTCGCTCAGTTTATACTGTTTGTTTTTTCGTCCCTTTGGGCGACCAAGAGTAATTCCTTCTGCTTTGCATCGTTTAAGTGCTTCTGTTGTTCGCTCTGCAATGAGTGTCCTTTCGATTTCGGCAGAAATACTGAATGCAAAGGCCAGCACCTTGCTTTGTAAATCTTGTCCCAGCTTGTAACCTTCTTTTACTGTATGCACAGCAACATTGTGTTCCATTAAATCATTTAGGATAGACATTATCATAAACATAGAGCGTCCCAGTCTTGAAAGTTCTGAACAGATTATTGAATCGCCGGGTCTTACACACTTCATTAGTTTTCCAAGATTCCTTTTATCTGGCGAAATTGTTCCGCTTATTTGTTCTGCAATCCATCTGTCAATTATAATATTCTTGTTCTTTGCATAATTAGAAATTTCAAACCGCTGATTTTCTACTGTCTGCTTGTCTGTGCTTACTCGAATGTATCCGTAAATCATAAAAAAAATCCTCCAGGTATTTAATATCCTGAAGGATTTTAGCATAAATTTTTACTGCCGATAGTTTATGTTTTTATTCCGCTTTCTTCTGATAATTTGCTTTGATTGCTTCTATAAACAACTTGTTCTGGTCGTTTCTCAAAGGAGTTGTAAACAGAGGTTTTCCGTCGCTTGGAGAAATGCGGTAAATGTGCATTGGATCTGTTGTATACGCCGGGCTTCCAGGATTATTAATCCACCAGTCAAGAACTGCAATAAAGCACAAGGTGTATTTAAGTAGGTTTGCGTTGTTTGCATTTGTATTTGCAGTTTTGTTCTGGGCACCCAAAAGAACATCGAGTCGTTTAGAAACTTCATTTTGAATACCAAACTTATAATGCTCCCAAGGATTTTCTATCATGCCGATTGGACCACGTGCTGCTGCCTGCTTATCGCATTCATTAATAACAAGTGTAAGATATTTCCGTGCATAATCTGTTCTATGAAAGAGCGGGCGATACTTGCTTTCATCACTTGGGTGTTCAAGAATAAGCTGGTCAAATTTAAAGTTAGGCATAAAGTGATAAGTAACCTGCCATAAAAGCGAAGTGATTGTTCTTTTACCAATATGAGATTTATCAAAATCTGGCTGAGAATAAACTGAGTTTACAAGATCAAGTAAAGGCTCGCAGTAAAGACGTTCAAAATTGTCTTCTCGGTATGCAGACCAATCATCCATTACGGCAGTGATTGTGTCGGCGCCTTCTTTTACGCTTTCGGTATTATTAAACTTAATGTTACGGCAGCCCTGGAAGCAATCTTCAATAATGCGCTGAAGAACCATAATTACCTGAACAGGATTTTCCGGTGACAAAAGATTGAATCCGTCTTCGAACTTGTAAAGCGGCTGGAAGTATGGATACAAATCGGGATGTTCATCGAGTCTGTCGAATCCTGCTTTTGGAAACATCTGATTCAAAAGCTTCAATCCTGTAATTACAGTCTGATCTTTTATTCCTTTCTGTGGTGGTGCAGACTTTGGTTTTGGTGCTTCCTTCTGTTCTTCTTTTGGTTTTTCCGGCAGCAGCAGATCAAACTTATGAAGACCTGTAAATTTTAAAACATCTGCAACTTTTACAGAGAAAAAATCGGGATATGGTTCAAAGGAGTCTGAACACATGCGCATAATAAGCGGATACATTTTTTTGATAATTTCTGTATCAATGTAAAGCCACTCTGTGATTGCCTGTTTTGCCATTGTACTAAGCTTGTCTTTTGGAGAGTCGGGGTAGGCAACCTGATCGTTGTAAATCTCTTTTATAAGTTTTGGAATTTTGTTGCTTCCATAATAATAAATAGTGATAATTGGTTTGTAGATTGCTTTTGTATACTGAATTAAATCGCAGACAAGAATTTGTCCCGGAGCGTTTTCAAGAGTTGCATATTCTGCTTTGATGCCCGCCATTCCCCATGAAGCAATCATTCTTAAAAACTTAAACTTTACATCACCAGCATTAACGATTTTTGATTTATATGTAGCCGGTGCAATTTGAATAAGTGTTTTAATTACCGTAATGAACGACTCCATGTGTTCAATATCTTTTTTCATTTTATACTGATAAAATTCTGGCAGTACTTTTTCTGTTCCATTTTTTTGCAGATTTCGTATAAAATTAAAGATTCCGTAATTTGGTTTGATTTTATATTCAGGAGACATCATGAGCTTGTCTACAGCCGAGTTGAATTTTTTGCTTACCTGAGGCAAGTCTTCTCTTATATGACGGCGAGGAGCCTGATAAGTTGTATTAGGTTTTGAACTGCTGCCTGAACCGCCGCTGCCACCAGAACCACCTTTTCCGCCATCTGAATTTCTGATGATTCTTCCCGTGCCTTTACCGCCTGCATTTTGAGCGCTGCTACTTGAAGTTGTACGTTCATACATAACCTGACCGCCAAGTTTTTTGGCCATGGTTGCAGCTTCTTTTTCGTCAATCTCCCCGATGTTTTTTCGGGTCTTGTCTAAGGTACCAGGTTCCCAGTCTGCAGTTCTGTTAATTTCATCAGCCATTTTGTATCTCCTAAATTCTTAAAGAGCTTCTTGTTAACATTCCCTGAAAGCCCTTGAGTTGAATTTTATTTCCAGCGTTATCCAGTAGAACACCTTCAAACGTTCCATATACATGCCAATTTGCAGTGCGTAGTGCAATAAGATTGATTGACCGCCAGTAAATTGAATCTGGAGTAAAGGTTAAATCAATCATGCTTTCTGTATCTTGAATTATCCACTTTTTATTAAGCCCAAAAGGATGCGTAGCAACAACAGAAGGCAGTGCGGTTCTAACACCATCAACTTCCAGAACATTTGAATTATATTTATCTGGATCTGCTGCGTCGCTTGTTGTTGTTGTCATGTAAAAAATAATGTCTTTCCCATCGGTATTACCCATTCCGCAAATCCGAAGACTTTTGCTTAAGGTTTTTGAATAAAATCGGTTCATTGTCATTAAAGCGAGCCCCGATGAGTTATCTGGTTCAGCGCCTTTTATAGCAAGATGTCCGTTTATTTTCATTGTGGAAAGCCAGAGAGCCGAGCAGCGTGATGTAGTAGGGGAAGGGCATACAAAACTCATGTCGTCGCGCATTGTATCTTCGCGCATAGAATGAAACCAGCCTTCAGAATCTGGCCAGCCCGAATTATGTCTTACATGAAAGCGCATGCTTTTATTTGAATGTTCTTTTTCCCAGGATATTTTTATGTAGCGCGATTTTCTGTAGCTTGCGCAGATTCCCTTGTCTGTATTTTTAGGAATAAAGCGGCGGCGTGTAGGCATTATAGAATGATAGACATATTTTTTACCGTTAGTTTTGTCCCAAAAGCAGATTTCTGCAAGCCCGATAATCTTAAAATCAAAAAATTCTACAAGTCCAATGTATTTTTCTATAGAGAAGTAATAGTTGAGCCGGCTTTTAATTCTGATGTCTGAGATAACAGGAGGCAACGGCACTCCCGCATAAGGTGCACGCATCCCTTTAATGTCAAACCGTGGAGAAACACCAATATATGTTCCAAAGTGCGCCTTTCCACCTTCTACCAGTTTTCGAGGCGCCTCACAAAAATCTCTCGAATACATTTGTTCTATTATAAATCAATTATTTTATGCATTCAAGTTTAAAAAAATGGCTCCCAGCTGAATTGGAACAGGTAGAAAACAAATCTGCTCCCGCTAAGGCATTCAAGTTTAAAAAAATGGCTCCCAGCCGAATTCCATATCGCAAAACCAGGGGTTCACCCCTTACGCGCTGAAGTACCCCCGTAATTATATACGTTGCCGCTCACGCGGCAGTACTTCAGAGCGTTTTTGCGATCTGGAATTCGGCTTCCGCCATTTTTTTACAATGCATTCTATAAAAAGAATTGATTTTAATTGAATCTATTTTGGAGAAAAATTCATTATGACTCTTGTATGTTTTTAAGAAGTTGGAATACATCAAAAAGAAGAAATTATAAAAAACTGGCGCGAGGAATATGTAGGAATTGAAAACAGCCATACGTGAGCTAAGGGGTGGCTGCAAACTACATCGACGCTTGCCGAGCGAAGCGAGTGAAATCTTTCCTTGCAAGCTTCGCCGTAGTTTGCAGACGCACCTTAGCGGAAGTATGGCTGTTTTCCATATGTATACATATTACGCGGAAGCCAGTTTTTTATCTTATGTATGCATTTTTATTTGAAAATTCCCACTTTCAGGGTTAAAATATATACGAGAGGTATATATGAGCATAAAGGCATTTTCATTGGGCGCTGCAGAAGAGGTAACCGGTTCAAAGCATGTTTTTGAAATAAACGGGCGGTTTTACATGGTAGACTGTGGTTCCTTCCAGGGTAAACGAAAGGAATCTGACGAAAAAAACCGTAATTTTGACATTGATCATGAAAGACTGGAAGGTGTAATCCTTACTCACGGACACCTTGACCACTGTGGACTTTTGCCACTGCTTACACGCAAGGGCTACCGTGGAAATATTTACGCAACTCCTGCTACCCGAGACATTGCAAACCTTGTAATGATGGATAGTGCGCGTATTCAGGCTCATGATGCTGAGTTTTTGGCTAAGCAGGCACGTAAAAAGGGCGAAAAGTTCAGTTGGAAGCCGCTTTATGATGAAAATGACTGTGTAGCCGCTGCAAATCAGATTGTTTCGCTTTCTTATAACCGCAAAATGTATATTTCGCCAGATGTTTCGCTTGAATTTTACGATGCAGGACACATTCTGGGCTCTGCTTTTGCCTATATGACTGTAAATCCTAATCCTAATGAACCTGAAAAAGAGACACGTATTCTTTGTACAGGCGATATTGGCCGAAAATGTAAGCCTATTATCCGTAATCCTGCTACAAATATGCCTGCTCCAGACTATATTTACATAGAATCTACATACGGAAACAAGCTTCATGACAATCACGACCTTGCTATGAAGGAACTTATCCGTATTGTACGCGATGCAAGTGCTAAAAAAGGTAAGATTATCATTCCGTCTTTTGCTATTGAACGCGCTCAGGAGCTTGTTTTCTATTTACATCTTCTTACGGATCAGAAAAAGATTCCTGTTGTACCTATTTATGTAGACTCTCCAATGGCAAGCAATGCGACAAGCGTTTTCCGTGTACACCCTGAATGTTACGACGAAAGTGTAAACGAAGCCTTCTTAAAGCATCATAAAAATCCGTTTGGATTTAATTCTTTGACTTTTACAACAAGTGTAGAAGATTCCAAGGCTCTGAACGAAAAAGAAGGCCCAATGATTATTATTTCTGCTGATGGTATGTGCGAAGCCGGACGTGTTCTTTATCACCTTGCAAACGGCATTTCTAATCCTAAAAATACAATTATGATTGTAGGCTACATGGCAGAAGATACTCTTGGCCGCCGCATTTTTGAAGGCCAGAAGGAAGTTAAGATTCTTGGAGACATTTACAAGGTAGAAGCCAAGGTAGAAAAGTGTAACGGCTTTAGTGCCCACGCCGACTACAGCGAAATGATTGAATGGCTCAAAGAAATAGATACAAGCCGTCTTAAGAAAATCTTCCTTATCCATGGTGAACCAGACCAGCAGCAGGGCTTTAAGGAGCATCTTGCAGAGGCTGGGTTTAATAATGTGGAGATTGTTGAGGCAGAAAAGATTTACGAATTGTAGTCCACCCGTCATTGCGAGCGTAGCGTGGCAATCCAGGTAGCAGAATGCATTTTTGCGACTGGATTGCCGCGCTGCGCTCGCAATGACGAAAAAAATAAAAATTCACTTGACAATTTACAAAATTGTTATTATTATAAAATTGTAATTAGTACAAAAATTTGTGTACCAGATGGCATTCAAAAGCCTTGAAGAAACAAGTTTTTTATACTATATTATAAATTCCGATGCGGAAAGTTTTTCCATGCTACATCGGGTCAATTAATTGTCCAAGGGAACTCACACTTCCTGCGGAAAAGAGGTGCTTTTATGGCTTTAAGACCAGAATGGGAAGGATTTAATCCTGACGGTTTATGGACTAGCGAAGTTAATGTTCGCGACTTTATTCAGGCTAACTATACAGAGTATGATGGAGATCAGTCTTTCCTGGCTGGTCCAACAGCAGCTACTAACAAGCTTTTTGATGAGCTCCAGAAATTGCAGAAGGCTGAACATGACAAGGTTTCTGTAGGTCTGGATGGAAAAGAAAGAAGAGGTGTTCTTGATATGGATACTGATGTTGTATCAGGTCTTACATCACACCCAGCAGCTTACATCTGCCCAGAAGGAAAAGATTTGGAGCAGGTTGTAGGTCTTCAGACAGACAAACCTTTGAAGCGTGCATTCATGCCATTTGGTGGAATTAACATGGCAGAGCAGTCTTGCGAAATGTACGGCTACAAGAGAAACGAAGAACTCCACAAAATCTTTACAGAATATCACAAGACACATAACCAGGGTGTATTTGATGTTTACACTCCAGAGATCCGCAAGGCTCGTTCAGCTCATATCTTGACTGGACTTCCTGATACATACGGTCGTGGTCGTATCGTTGGTGACTACCGCCGTGTTGCTCTTTACGGTATTGATTACCTTATCAAATGCAAGGAAGAGGATAAGCTTAACTACGGTAACGGAACAATGACAGAAGACATTATCCGTCAGCGCGAAGAGCTTACAGACCAGATTAATGCTCTTAAGGGTATTAAGGCTATGGCTGCTCTTTATGGTTATGATATTTCTAAACCAGCTACAACTGCTAAGGAAGCTTTCCAGTGGTTGTACTTCGGATACCTTGCTGCTATTAAGACACAGAACGGTGCTGCTATGTCTGTAGGTCGTGTATCTACATTCCTGGACATCTACATCGAACGCGATCTTAAGAAGGGCATCCTTACAGAAGAAAAAGCTCAGGAACTTGTTGACCATATCGTTATGAAGTTCCGCATGGTACGCTTTGCTCGTATCGAATCATATAACCAGCTCTTCTCTGGTGACCCAGTTTGGGCTACGCTGGAAGTAGGTGGACTTGGACAGGACGGACGCGCTCAGGTAACAAAGAACGACTTCCGTTTCCTCCACACATTGGAAAACATGGGACCAAGCCCTGAGCCAAACATCACTGTTCTTTACTCTAAGAGACTCCCAGAAAACTTCCGCCGCTATGCTGAAAAGATTTCTATTGATACATCTTATATTCAGTATGAGA
>JAFZWX010000152.1 GCA_017617145.1 Treponema sp.
AGCAGCCCGTTTATATAAGCAGCTTTTAAAGGATGATCCTTCAAATGTAGATTATCTTAAGGAGCTTGGCTCAATTTATGTAAAAAACGGCGAAGATGCAAAAGCCATTCCATATTACGAGCAGATAATCACTTTTTATCCTCATTATATTGATGCAATGACAAGCCTTGGTGCAATTTACCGTCGTCTTAAACGCTACGAAGAATCTATTGAAATTCTTGAACGCGCAGTTGATGAAGGCCGCCAGAGTGCTGATGTAAACTATAACCTTGGATTTACTTACCGTGAAATGGGCAACTGGGATGACGCTATTGAAGCATTCTCTTCTGTAGTAAACGAAAATCCTTCTGATGTTCTTGCGTATAATCACCTTGGTGCAATTTACCTTGAAAAAAAGGATTATGAAAAATCGATTGCTTCGTTCAAACGCGGACTTCAGATTGACCCGAATCATCCTATTTTGAACTATAATCTGGCACGCTGTTTTTCGCAGGCAAAAATGTATTCAGATTCAATCCGCTGCTACCAGAATGCACTTAAAGCAAAGCCGGGTTGGGTTGACGCAATTAAAGATTTCAGCAATGTTCTTGTTAAGTGCCAGAAATCGCGTGAGGCTTCTGAACTTGTAAAGCATTCTATTGAACTTCATCCAAACGACACAAAACTTTTGGCAATGCTTGGTCATATTTATCTTGAACAGTATGATTATGATTCTGCAGAAAAAACCTTTAAGCGTGCAAAAAAAGTTGATGACCATGATATTCAGATTTTAACAGGACTTGCAGAAGCTCTTGAAAAGGGTGAAAAGCCTGAAGAAGCACTTGAAGCAGTTCTTGATGCGCTTGAAATTTCTCCGGAAGATAAGGACCTTAAAAAGCAATATGTACAGACACTTCTTTCTGCAAATCAAATTGATGCGGCCGGTACAAATGTAAAAGAACTTTATAATGACGACAAGGAAGATCCTCAGGTTCTTGATTTGTATGGTCAGTATCTTATTTGTAAAGACGAAGATGAAAAAGCCGAAAGCTGTTATAAGAAAATAAACAGTGTAAACCGCAATTATAAAGATTATCTTTTGTCTGCTGCAGGGCGTTATAATCAGGTAGGAAAAACAGACCGTGCAGAAACTCTGGCAAAAGAGTATGTTGCCCGTGATATGCGAAACCCTGCCGGTTATAACATGCTCGGAAAAATATATACAAAAAGCGGACTTTATGATAAGGCTATTGAATCTTATGACAAAAGCCGCAACTTACGCCAGCCAAATATTCTTGCCGACAAACAGATAGACGCCATCCGCGCCCAAATGAATATGCCTCCAGTTGATGACACCGTGGTCCCTGAAGATGAATCTGCGGTCTCTGAGAATGAATCTGCGGTCATTGAGAATGAATCTGCTATCACTGAAAACGAATCCGTGGTCCCTGAGCCTGTCGAAGGGCCACAATTAGATGAAGCTGAAAAACTCGAAGGGTCACAAGATGAAGCCCCACAAGACGATTCCTTCGACTTTGAATCAATGGGCGACGACGTTCCAATGCAGGAAGCACTTCCGGAAGAGCAGGGTGAATTCTTTGATGATGAAAATAAACCCGAAGAAGTAAATACAGATGCCCTTAAAACTGATGAAGAAGTTTCTCCTTTTGATCATAATGATGAAATTGATACTTCTGCAGGTTTTGGTCAGCCTAAATTTACAGGTGACGGCGAGCGCGAAGGAGACATGTCTGTTTCTGATATGCTCGACAATGTTGACAGCGACAGCTTTGATTTTGATCAGTTTGATGATACAACAACCGGTGGCAGTGAACCCGAACCCGAGCCTGAATTTGATATAAACAAAATGCCCGATCCGTTTACAGCTTCTGCGGAAGAAATGGGAATTGGTCCAAATGCCGGTATGGAATCTCCTTCTCCTATGAGTATGGCTCCAAGACCTGGACAGGCACCAGCTTCTTATGCAACAACAATGATGGATACTGCAAGCATGGCAATGGATACTGTTCAAAGGGCAAATGAAATTGCTCAACATAATGCACAGGCACAAGATCAGATTATACGAAAGCAGGATGAACAGATTGCTCAAATGGAAGAGAAGTATGAGCAGGAAATGCAGCAGCTTGAAGAACAGCATGCCGATGAAATGGATGAAATGCGCCGCAGATTAGCTGCTCTTGAAGAAGAAAATGCAAAACTTGTTTCTGATGACGGAATGCCTGCTGCAAAAAGCCTTATGAGTACTGCCGAAGCCTTGCTTCCAACTATTGAAAAAATTCTTTCAGACGATGATACTGCTCTTGAAAATGCTGCCGAAATTGAATTGTTCAAAAAACTTCTTGAACTTTGTCAGTATCTTCCGGAAGACGAAAAGGTTTCATTCCTGGCAAGTCCTATTCGAATGCAGATGAAATATCTTATTGCCAAAATGTCTGGAACTCCGGGACTTTTGAAGACAGCGCTTTCTCTTAAAAAAGCAGGTGTTCTTGGTGACGATGAGACTATCAGCATTATAGCAAAAGATTTTTCTGTTACAAATCATGAACTCCGTAAAGTGTTTAAGTGCATGAAAGAATTGTCGGAAGGACTGGATGATACAGACCTTTCTGATGCAATGTGCAACCGCATTGACAATATTCTTGAGCGAATAGAACTTGCTGAAAACAGCATACAGATTTTTTAGGCCTTGTGTCATTGCCGGGCTTGACCCGGCAATCTCTCTTGTGATGAGATGTCCGGGTCAAGCCCGAACATGACAGTCGTCACTTTATATATATAATCCTTGAATGTGTTATTACTTCATTCCCATCCTCGGTGATGAGGACGTCGTTTTCGAGGCGGACACCGCCTAGGGCTTCGTCGTATAAGCCTGGTTCAAGGGTAAGTACCATTCCTGGTTTGAAGCACAGGTCTGATGGGACTCTTGTGCTTACGCGTGGGAACTCGTGAATTTCAAGACCAATTCCATGTCCAAGACCGTGCGGCATTTTACGCTTTGCCTGAGCGAATACGTAATCGGCGCGTTTTGCTGCTTCATAAAGAGTGTGAGCAGGAGTATAAAGTTTTAGGCATTCATTGTAGGCTTTTTGAACAAGCTCCAGTTGTTTTTTCTGTTCCGGTGTAAGCCGGCCTTTTGCAACTGTTATTGTCTGATCACTTGTATAACCCTTATAAACAACTCCAAAATCAAGAATTGAAAGACCTTTTGCCGGCCATGGTGCATTTGTATAATTAGGGAAAGCATGAATTGCAAAGCTTCGTGATGGTCCTGCGGCAAGGGTGTCAAAACCTGTACCTTCACAACCGTTTTCACGACATTCGCGTTCAATGAAAAGTGCAACATCAGTTTCTGTTTTTATTGAACCGTCTTTTATTCCTGCTTCAATTTTATCTATTATTAAATCACCAATTCTGGCTGCTTCGCGAAGGCATTCAATTTCGTATTCATCTTTGCATACACGGCAATCAATGGCATATTTATGAACACCATCTTCCTTGCAGCGGCAATCATAATTATTCAACGCATCAATAAATTTAAGATAATCAGGATAAGTAAGATATGGTGGAAGTTCAACCTTATTGTTTACTCCATGAGTGTAGCCGACATTTAAAATTGCTTTTACAGCATCTATATCCTTGCACTTATAACGTGTGTATGGAACAAGCTTGTCGTAGAAGGCATTTTTCTTTGCAAGGTTTTCATCCCAGGGAATAAGATAGGTGTAGCTGTCGCTGAACAGAACTACAATTGCATCGCTGTTATGACCTGTAAGATAACGTACTGTTGGATCGCGGTGTTCTTCTGAATCAATAAAAACTGCCGCGCCAATGTCGTTCTTAAAAAGATACAAGGCAACTTGTGATCTTCTCATTTCATAAATTGTTTTCATTTCGTCTTGTGTGTATTGTTTCATATGTTCCTCTTTGTGTGAGATTGTCGGGTCAAGCCCGACAATGACATCGTGATTTTGTCATCCTCGGGCTTGACCCGGGGATCTTTTAATAATAGACATAGCTATTTCATCTCTAGTTACAACCAATTCCAAAACTCCCACCACTGCAAACAGCAATGCAAGTAACCCTGCCGGTACTCCTGCGCTGACAAGTCTTCCGTGGCCTTCAAAAGCGTTAAGAAGAACAGGTCGCAAGAACCAGCATGGAACGGCTGCAATTACAGACATCACTGTTATCTTTAAACTGTAAAGCACTGTGCTTTTTATAACTGCTCCAGTTTTTATTGTACCAAGTTTTTTCATAAAAATAAAAAGAAAAATTGTATTAATTAAACTTGCAATACTAAGCGCACAGGCAATTCCGTTGCCGCCAAAAGGTTTTACAAGAATGATTACAAGCAGAATGTTTGAAGCAAAGCAGATAATACCGGCAAGAGTTGGCAGCTTGGAATTTTTCTGCGCATAAAAGGCCGGGCTTAAGATTCTGTTTACTGCAATAAAAACAAGACCCGCTATATGAAAGCGAAATTCACCAAGCGTAAGCCTTACAGATTCTTCATCAAACATTTTGTTTTTGTAAATCAAAGTAATCAGTTCGCGCCCGCAAATAAGAGAGTAGGCAGTAACCGGAATAGAAATTACAATCATGATTTTTACTGCCTGTGTAAGCATTTTATTAAACTCATCCCATTTCTGATTATTTGCAAGTCCGCTCATATCCGGTAGAATTACAGTACCAATTGAAACTGCAAAAATCCCAAGAATAAGCTCCTGAAGTCTAAGACTGAATCCAAGACTCGAAGCAATTCCTTCTCCGGCACGGGTTGCCATAATTGTAGAAACAAGGTCGTTGAGCTGGTAGGCTGCCATTCCAATAATTGTCGGGACAATAAGCGCAATAACTTTTCGAGTTCCCGGGTTTGTAAAGGTTTTCTTTAGCGAAGTAAGACGAATCTTCCAGCCTGTTTGTTTTATAAAAGGCCACTGGAATAAAGCCTGAACAGTTCCGCCTGTTACAACTCCAATAGACATAGCACGGGCAGGGTTTGCAGTATGAGGTGCAAGTATATAAGTTACCAGAATTACAACGCTATTGAACAAAACAGGAGTAAAGCCTGAAGGTGCAAAAATGTTACAGCCGTTTAAAACTCCCTGAAAAAATGCCGCTATAGAAATCAAAAACAAATAAGGAAACATAATCCTTGTGAGGTATGTAATTTCTTGTTTTTGTGCAAGCCAGTATTGTAAAAGTTCAGCATAATTTGCAGCCCCTGTGTCTACAGGCTTTTTACAAAAAAATGGCATAAGCAGGGGAGCAATAATAATTCCCACAACAACAACGCAGGCAGTTAAAAAAGAAACAAGCGTTAAAGTAGAAGTTATAAATTCCTGGGTAGATTTTTTGCTTTCGTCGTCATCGCCCTTTTCAAGATAAGATTTAAAAGTTGGAATAAAGGCAACCGAAACTGCATTTTCTGCAAAAAGCTTTCTCAAAAGATTTGAAAGTGAAAACGCAACAGAGAAACAATCAGAATAAAAGCCTGTACCTAAAAAAGAGGCCTTTGTCATTTCACGGATAAGTCCCATTATGCGGGATGCAAAGGTCATGAGTGAAAGAACAAGCCCTGAACGTACAATAGACTTTTTCTTTGTGTCTGTCTGCAAATCATTTTTTTCCATAAATCTAGCATAATTTGTTTGCGAAATTTGTTCAATTGATTTACAATTATATAGTGTAAATCCCCTATAAGCGCAAGCTAAGGAGCCTCAATGTCTTCAAGAAAAAGTCTTTTTTCGAAAGTCGGAAAGACACGGATTGTGCCTATCGGCTTAAAAATTCTCATTATTTTTATTACGATTATTCTGCTTTCAAACTTTGCTACCAACTTTTTGTCTCTTCAGCTCTCTAAAAAGGAAATTATTAATCTAAACAACACAATCATGGTCGAGCAGCTAAAAGAGTTATATTCAAATGCTGCAAATCAGTTTCAGATTTATAATTATTCTGATGATAAGGAAGGCTCGCAGGAAGCTCTTGAAAAAGTTGCAAAATCCGGATTTTCAAATAAAAACAGTGTTGCAATTGGTGTAATGCCTTCTGGAGAAATCATTTTTGCCGCAAGCAATAATATGTTTTCAAACTGGAGCACTTTTACAGATGAAGAAGTTTTAACTAAGCTCAATGAAGATTACCGTAATGATATAAAAGAAGGTTCTGTTTCTTTTCATCAGAATAACGGTGATTTTTTTGGTGTTTATAAATATCAGACTGACTGGGGTTATTATCTTATTCGTGCAGAAAACCGTGCAGACCTTGATGCAAATACAAGAAGCGTTTACCTTTATACACTTCTTATTATTGTTATTCTTACAATTGCCTTTGTTGTTATCGGCTGGCTCATTTTGCGTCATGAGTTCCGCCCGGTTAAACTTATTACACAAGATTTGTACGAAATGCAGCAGCACAAGCAGCTTGAACTTATAGATTTGTCACATGCTCGAAACGACGACATTACTTATCTTGCAGCTTCATTCAACTCTCTTTCTTCTTCGGTAAATAATCTGCTTGGTACCTTCCAGAAATTTGTTCCAAAAGATGTTGTTGCTAAAGCCTATAATGATCAGGGAATCGGACTCGAAGGAAGTCAGCGCGAACTTGCAATGCTTTTTTCCGATATCAAGAGCTTTACTTACCGTACAGAAACTTTAGGAAATGATATTATTGACGTTCTGAATGTTCACTACAACCGCGTTATTCACAATGTTCACGAAAATGCCGGTGTAGTAGGTTCAATTATTGGTGATGCCATTCTTGCAGTTTTTGGAACTCTTGAATCAAAACGCAGCAAAGCCTATAACTCAATTCTTGCTGCCTGGGATATTACTCATGCAACAGCGGCACTTCGCGAAACAATGAAGCTTCGTCGTACTGAAATTGAGAAAAAACGAAAGCTTACAGAATCAGAGGAAAAAATATTTATTGCAGTTTCGCTTGATGTAGGTGTTGGTATTGACGGCGGAAACGTTTTCTACGGAAACATCGGTTCAAACGAACACATGGCAAATACTGTAATTGGCGATAATGTAAACTCGGCATCTCGTCTTGAAGGACTTACAAGAATCTATCATCTGCCGGTAATTGTTTCTGAATATATAAAAGATGAGGTTCTGGCAGAAACTGCACGCTTTAAGTTTTATGAAATTGATACTGTTCAGGTAAAAGGAAAAACTCAGGGAAAGAAAATATACTTCCCGTTTGATACAAATGAAATGGATACTTCGCTGCTTACAAAATATGATTTATATGAAGAAGGTCTTCAGGCATATTACAGCGGCGACTGGAAAACAGCACGTAAAAACTTTAAAAACGCAGATTTACCGGAGCTTACCGAAGTTTTCCTTGAACGTATGGGTAATAAGGGCGCACCAGAAGGATGGAATGGAATATGGGCAATGACAACAAAATAAAACAGACAAATGATCAGCGGCATAAAGAAGTTCTTCTCTTTTTGAATGATGAGTTGAACAGACTCCAGACAGTTAATTCTTCCAATTCTTATGATTTGGAAAAGGAATATGAAAAAACCAGAAAGAATAAATCACTTTTTTCTACGCTTCTTCTTACAATAAGCTTGCTTGTAGTTTTTTTGTCTGCCTGGGGAATTACTGCCTATATAAATACAAAAAACGAAGAAATTACTGTAAATCTTCAGGAGTTTGAAGGACTCAATGTAAAGAATCTTCTTGATTCAGTTTCGAAGGTTCAGGCAAATTATGATAACGCGATGAAAAACAAAACAAATATCACTTCTGACCGCGATGTTGCTCTTCGTAAAGCAGAGGAAAAACGCGACAGTGAATTGTTTGTTATTGAGTCTTTAAATCTTGATGATAAAAAAGAAGTTCAGAAGCGTAAGAATGCTGTACTTCAAGAATATAATGATTCTGTTGAACAGATAAATGAATATTATGAACCGCAGATTGTACTTGCAGATAATGAACTTGCTGAATATAAAAAGCAGCTCGATGAATATGATACTGCAAAGCTTGAAGCGGCTCGTCAGCAGGAGCAGGCACTTGACAGTGAACGAAGGGTTCATCGGCTTGAAATGGAAAAGCTTTCGAAGGAATATGATGAACGTATTCTGGCACTTCAGGAGTCTTATGCAAAAGAACGCCAGGATAATTCTGACCAGGTAAGGCGTCAGGTTTCGGAAGTTTCGCAAAAGTATGTTCAAGAAATTAACCTTCTTGATCCCGATTTGACTCTTACAAGTACTCAGGGAATTGTAAACACAATTAATGCACAGGAATACGAAGCTTTTGATTATGAAGCATTTATAGACGAAAACGAAATTGAAGATGATACTTTGGAAACAGGACTTGCATTGTTCCAGCAGAATTACAATAAGTTTAATGCTGTTCAAGAGCCGTTCGAAAGTATTCCTTATAAAAAGTCGGCTCCTGCGTATATACAGGCATCAAAAAATCTTGTGAACAACATGGGAACTGTGTTTGAAGAAACCGCTCTAAAAGTAACAGAAGAAAAACAGGAACTCAATGACAAAATTGACGATCTGGAACAGGAAGTTTCGGGGTTAAATAATCAAATTGAAAAAATCCGTCGTGATAGTGAAGCTGAAAAGGCTGCACTCCAACAGTCTCTTGAAGCAGCATTCCTTCAGGAAAAACAACAGATTACACAAGAATATGTTGGCCTTTATGACGGTATTCTTGCAAGTGTAAAAGCGGCTGCAGTTGTAGTTTCTGCAAATAGTAAGGATTCTATACGCATTTATGTTGTTCCTGAGCAGCGGGCACATATTACAGAAGCAGGAGTTGGTGCCGAAATTAAAGGCACTAAGACTGTAAAAGGAATTATCAAGCCAATTGCAGATGATCCTGGTTTCTATCGCTTTGAAAGTGCACTGGACAAAGTCGGTAATCCTGTTGATTTTGATTTTAGCCTTGTTGCCCCTGGTCAGATAGTAAAAGTGTCTGCCAAATAATTGCATTTTTACCATATAACTGTTAAATTATCTCTATGGATGTAAACGAAAACAATACCATTGTGCCAATCCGCATGGGAATTGATATAGGTTCCACCACAGTAAAAGTGGCGGTACTCAACGATGACGACAAGCTTATTTATGGAGATTATCAGCGTCATCGTGCAGATATTCGAAATACAATAATCACAGTCGTAAATAAAGCACTCGATTTTCTTGAAAAAGAGCTTCCAAACGGAAATAATCAGACATTAACAGTAAAGGTAACCGGTTCCGGAGGTCTTTCTGTATCTCAGTGGCTTAATGTTCCTTTTGTTCAGGAAGTTATTGCCGCAACTACTTCTGTAAAAAAACTTATTCCCCAGACAGATGTTGTAATTGAACTTGGTGGCGAAGATGCCAAAATTACATATTTTAAAGGCGGAGTAGAGCAGCGCATGAACGGAACCTGTGCCGGTGGTACGGGAGCGTTTGTAGACCAGATGGCAGCACTGCTCGAAACAGATGCAATGGGCTTAAACGAGCTTGCAAAAGGAGCTCAGCAGATTTATCCTATTGCAGCGCGTTGTGGTGTATTTGCCAAAACAGATATCCAGCCGCTTATAAATGAAGGGGCTCGCCGCGAAGATATTGCTGCATCAATTTTTCAGGCAGTTGTTAGTCAGACAATTAGTGGTTTAGCTTGCGGAAAGCCTATTCGCGGAAACGTTGCTTTTCTTGGTGGCCCGCTTCACTTTCTGGACCAGCTTCGCCAGCGTTTTATAGAAACTTTGAAACTCACGCCGGAAGAAATTATTGTTCCGGAAGATTCTCAGCTTTTTGTTGCAAGTGGCTGTGCTTTTAGTGCCGAGCGTAAATTTACCGGCGATGCTGCTGGCTTTAAGTTTCCAACCCTGCAGGAATTCCGCGACAGCTTAAAAAATCTTGTAGATGCAGAGCTTAGTGAAGTTCAGCGTCTTGAACCGCTTTTTAAAAATCAGGCAGAACTTGATGAATTTGAAGTACGCCATTCAGAACAAAAGGCAAAGCGCGGTGATCTTACAAAAACACACGGGCCTGTATTTCTGGGTCTGGACTCTGGTTCTACTACAACAAAGGCAGTTCTCATTGACAAAGACGGTCGAATAATCTGGAGTTTTTATGCACATAATCAGGGTAATCCTGTTGAACTTGCAGTAAAAGTTCTTAAAGATTTATATGCACAGCTGCCCGAGGATGTTTATATTGCCCGTGCAGTTTCTACCGGTTATGGTGAAGCTCTTTTTCAGGCAGCACTTGGTGTTGACGCTGGTGAAGTAGAAACAATTACACACTTCCGTGCCGCAAACTTTTTTGTACCTGGAGTAGAATTCCTGCTTGATATTGGCGGTCAGGATATGAAGGCGCTTCGTATGAAGGATGGAGCAATTGTTTCCATTCAGCTTAATGAAGCCTGTTCTTCGGGCTGTGGTTCCTTCCTTGATAATTTTGCAAACACGATGGGCATGGATGTTAAGGAATTCGGTAAAATTGCCCTTATGGCGCAAAAGCCTGTTGATCTTGGCAGCCGCTGTACCGTATTTATGAATAGCCGCGTAAAGCAGGCACAAAAAGAAGGTGCATCAGTTGCAGACATTGCAGCAGGTCTTTCTTATTCTGTAATTAAAAACGCCTTGTTTAAAGTTATTAAGCTTCGCAAGGCAAGTGATATTGGATCAAAGGTTGTTGTTCAGGGTGGAACGTTCTTTAATGATGCAATCCTTCGTGCCTTTGAAAAAATTGCCGGTGTAGAAGTTTACCGTCCTGATGTTGCGGGGCTCATGGGTGCCTATGGTTCTGCACTTACTGCTTATGATCAGTGGCTTGATTTAACTGCACCAAAACCAGGGGAGTCTGAAGATACAGTTCATGAAATACATTCGGGTATTGCAAAGCTTGAAGATCTTGAAAAATTTAAAGTTGCTCTTGATCTTAAACGTTGCGGCAAATGTCAGAACAATTGTCTTCTTACTATAAATACATTTTCTACCGGCGAAGAAAAACGAACTTTTATTACAGGAAACCGCTGCGAAAAAGGTGCAGAGCTTGATGACCTGTCTGGCGGTAAGAACAACACTCAGATTATAGATGCCAGCAATAAAGCAAATACAGGCCTTGATGATGATGTGGGCAAACTTCCAAATCTTTTTGACTGGAAAACTAAGAGACTTTTTGGTTATGTTCCGCGTAAACCCGAAGATGCTCCTCTTGGCGATGTAGGTATTCCCCGCGTACTGAATATGTACGAAAATTATCCGCTCTGGTTTACTTTCTTTAATGAACTTGGATTTCGTGTATTACTCAGTCAGCGTTCGAGCCGCAAGGTTTACGAAAAGGGACTCGAAACAATTCCTTCAGAATCTGTGTGCTACCCTGGAAAAATCTGTCATGGACATGTTGAATCGCTTCTTCAGCGTGGTATTAAGTTTATATTTTATCCGTGTGCACCGTATGAAAGAGTAGAAGATAAGGGTGCAGGAAACCATTATAACTGTCCTATTGTAACAAGTTATCCCGAAGTTTTGCGAAACAACATAGATGCTCTCAGGCAGGATTCTTCTATTTTATTCATGAATCCATTTCTTCCTATTTATGATAAACAGGCGCTTGAAACTCGTCTTTGTGAAGAACTGCTTCCAAAGTTCCCGTCGCTTACAGCAGCAGCAATTAAACATGCTCTGGATAAGGCGTGGATAGAACAGGAGCAGTTCCGTCTTGATATTCAGAAAGCAGGTGAAGATGCTCTTGAAGAAGTAATTACAAAAGGTGGAAGCGGTATTGTTCTTGCAGGCCGTCCTTATCACCTTGATCCGGAAATTAATCATGGTATTCCAGAAATGATTGCAGGCCTTGGACTTGCAGTATTTACAGAAGATTCTCTTGCACATCTTGGAAAAATAGAACGCCCGTTGCGCATTATTGATCAGTGGACATACCACAACCGCTTGTATAGGGCAGCTCAGTTTGTTTCCGAAATGCCCGATCTTGAACTAGTACAATTAACTTCTTTTGGCTGCGGCCTCGATGCTGTAACTGCCGATCAGGTAGATGAAATTCTTAAAGCGAAGAACCGCATGTACACACTCATAAAGATTGACGAAGGAAGCAATCTTGGTGCAGTTAGAATCCGAATCCGTTCGCTTATTGCAGCAGTAAAGGCACGCCGCCGCAACAATGTAAAGCCTGCTTATAAATCATCAGCTTATGACCGCGTAGTCTTTACAGAAGAAATGAAATATACACACACAATCATTGCACCTCAAATGTCTCCAATTCATTTCCGTTTAATAAAACGCGCTTTTGAATCTGCGGGTTATAATCTTGTTGTACTTGATTCTGTTGACCCTAAGGCTGTAGATGCAGGTTTGCGTTATGTAAACAACGATGCATGTTATCCTTCTATTATTGTTGCCGGTCAGATGATGGCTGCCCTTGAAAGCGGTAAGTACGATCTTAACCATGTAAGCCTTCTTATAACTCAAACAGGTGGTGGCTGTCGTGCAACAAATTATATTGGTTTTATTCGTCGTGCTTTAAATGATGCCGGCTGGGGACATATTCCTGTCATCAGTTTAAGTGCGCTTGGACTTGAAGAAAATCCGGGCTTTAAGCTTACGCCAACACTTATTGATAAGCTTGTAAAAGCCTGTATGCTTGGCGACGTATTTATGCGTGTACTCTACAGAGTTCGTCCATATGAAGCAGTTCCAGGCAGCGCTAATCAGCTTTATGAAGAATGGAACGAAAAAGCAGAATCATTCTTTAAATATGGTGCCGGCTGGGTTGGTTACCACAAGCTGCTTAAAAACATCATTCACGACTTTGATAATCTTCCACTTAAACCAATTAAAAAACCTCGTGTTGGAGTTGTTGGTGAAATTCTTGTAAAATTCCATCCTACTGCAAACAATCATATTGTAGAAACAATCGAAAAAGAAGGTGCAGAATGTGTAATGCCAGATTTAGCAGACTTCTTCTTCTATTCATTCTCGGTTGATATTATCCGCCACAAGGATCTTAAGCTTCCTGGTAAAAAAGAGCGGAATGCAAAACTGCTTATCTGGGCATTGGAATTGTACCGCACACAGATGAAGCATTATCTTAGAAAGAGCCGTCGTTTTGATGCTCCTTCGTCTATTTATGAAAAGATGAAGGGAGTTGATGATATAGTACAGCTTGGAAATCAGACAGGAGAAGGCTGGTTCCTTACTGCCGAAATGGTTGAACTTATTCATGAAGGCGCACCAAGTATTGCCTGTGTACAGCCGTTTGCATGTCTTCCAAATCATGTTACCGGTAAAGGAATGATAAAGGAGCTTCGCCGTCGTTTCCCTGAATCAAATATCAGTGCAATTGATTATGACCCGGGCAGTTCAGAAGTAAATCAGCTTAACAGACTTAAGCTTTTGCTTTCAAATGCGCCTGTTGGAAAGCATCCTGATGAAGCTGTAGACGGTATGATTCGCATGAGTGACGGAACTTTTGTAGAAGGAATTATCAGCAGGGCAGAGGGTGCTACAGATGTGGACCCTGCTCAAGATTAATAAAAGGGGTGGGAAAATGAAAAGGTTGAACAGAAAGTTTTTTACAGGACTGTTATTGCTTTTGCTTACAGTACCGGTTTTTGCCGATTATAATTCCCTGGGCATTCCAGATTCTTCTGAAATTCGCAGAGGCTTAAAGGAACGCTGGTTCGAAGCAAGTCTTGAAGAAGTTCGCATGAATCTGCCCGAAATTTACGACAATGCAGCCGGACAAAAGTTTCAGGTGCGTCTTGAAGAATCAGATTCAACCTATATGATTTTTGTTGCACCTTGTGCCACAATAAATGTTAAGGTTTATTCAAATAAAGGAATTAGTTATGAGCAGCAGGAGGTTTATCCCGGTGAGGCTCCAGGCAGTTGGGTTCTTGTTCGCGATAAAAAAACAGATGCTCCTTTAAGAATCCGCTGGTACTTTTCTGTAGACAGCGATATTTACATTCAGTTCACTCCTTATGGAAAAACCGCAGTTGCAGATCTTTTAATATATGGTAACTATGCTTCAAAAGGTTCTTCAACAGGTATTCCTTTTTCATCATTGTATGATATTTCGTTTGCCGATGTTATGAAAATGACATCAATTTCTCTTCCGTGGAAATATGTTACAGTTGACGGAGATAAATTTGGCAGCGTGCTTCAGATGGCAGGTGTGATTCAAAATAATCTTGGCCGTGTGATGTATGTTCAGAATGCAATGTACGATGAAAATGGAGAGCTTGTTCAGATTACAAATGGAAAAGCTTTTGATGCCGAAAATCAGGATTCTTCAAAGCTTTATCTTTCATCGGCTGGCTTTGTAAAATGGATTGCCGACGGGCTTGTTGAACCAATTGCGGGAAGTAAATTAAAACGTGCGCCTTTGATTGTAGAAACAGTTTCTGTAAAAGATAACGGATATCAGGGCGTACTTTCACAAAAATATAATCTTTTCTTTTCTCTTGACTGGATTCGTAATCTTGCTGCGGCAATTGTTTCTGTAAATAACGGAAAGGTTTATATGTACAACGAAGCCGGCACAGATGTTACAATTAATCCTTTTGCTGCAACAATCAGCGGCGCCGGAACTTTAAACACAGTAACCTTTATAGAAGACACCGGCTACAACATTAGTGTTCTTAAGTCGCTTTTGTATGTACTTGCCGCAACCGAAAGCGGAAACTTTTATTTTGGTGCAATCCGCGAAACAGACAAGACTATAACCCCAGAAATCAAGGTTTTTAACGATAATGTTGTATTTTTTCCGTATTTTAGTAGTAACGGTTCCTTTGGTTGCTTTGTTTTTATGAATGGCAGACAAATTTCGCTTGATGATTTTTGTATGATTTATGCAGATTCTTATGTTTATCTTACAAGAGCACGAGCGAGCAACAATTTTTATCCACAGTGATAAACGGATTAGAAGATTTTTATGAAAAAGAAATTTTTATTTGCAGTTCTGATTGTGCTTCTTTTAGGAGCAGGTACCGCAAGTGTTTTTGCAGTGCCGTCGGAACTGGACCTTTATAATGACCTTAATATTTACTCAAATGCAGGCTACTATCCTGGTGTAATAGTACAGGCAGAGCAGCTTGAGCAGAATTATCCTGAGTCAGTTTTTATTGTTGACGCGCGTATTGCTAAAGGTCAGGCTCTTACAATACTTAAACGTTACGAAGAGGCAGAAGATACTTTTGCAACAGTGCTTTCTTCAATTCATTTTGGTGCAGCAGATTATGCAAAATGCTGGTATTATCTTGGACTTGCATATTATTGCGACGGCGATTATACAAATGCGCTTTCGGCTTTTCATACAACCTGTGATGTCGAACAGCGCGAAAATAAAATTGAATATTATCCGGCCGCTATTTTATATGCCGGTAGAATAAACTTTTTTATGGAATTGTATGAAAAGGCAGTTCCTCTTTTTGAATATGTAATTGCTAACGGCGGATATTATACAAAGCCAGAATATGATGAAGCCTTGCAAAAACTGCTTTTTTCTTATAATTCAAATGGTTCATACAAAAGTACAATTAAGCTTTATAACAGGCTTTCGCAGTCAGATTATTCCGACAAGGTTTTTGCGGGGCTTACAATTTATGCTGCCGATGCTTATGAAAAAACAGGTGATGTAAACCAGGCTTACGCAATTCTTAATAAAAATAAGAATGAAGATTTTAACGAAATGCTTTCGGTTTTTCGTTTGAATCTTGGAGCCGCTGCTTACAGCAAAAAGGATTATGACGGTGCTCAGGAGTATTTTACACTTGCAGAAGAAAGTTCTTCAGAAAGTGTATTGCTTCCATGTTTTATATACCGTCAAAAAATTGCACTTGATAAGGGTGGTAAAAAAGCTGTTGAAGAAGTTTCGGCTGCTCTGGATGAAAATGAAACCCGCATTTTTGCACATGCAGAAGATATCCCAGGGCTTGCAGATTCTTACTGGTCACTTATGCTTCGTTGTGCTGCCTGGCGAGACGAAGATGTTTCGTGTTACGAAAAGATTGAAAAACCAGCTGCAAAAGATGCTTATACTGCAGCATACATTCTTCGTTCAAAAGACAGTATTGCTGCAGAACAAATTGTAGCTCCGTTTACAGCAGATGCGTCCTGTTCAAAGCTTTACGCAGCAATTCTTGCACAGAATGGAAAGTATCAGGCAGCTGCTGAACAGTACGATGCTCTTGCAAAAAATAAAAAACTTGATGGTGCCGGTAGAGTTGAATATGCAAAAGTTTTATATCGCTTGCAGAACTGGCAGGCAGCTTATAATCAGGCAATTGCTTCAAATAAATATCAGGGTTTTTATATTGCAGGTCTTTGTAAGTTTAACCTGACAGAATACAGGGCAGCGTACGAGCAGCTTACAAAATATATTAATTCAAAAAATACTGCTGCGGAACATGAGCGTCTTGCACAATATTATCGTGGTGTTTGCCTGTATAAAACTTCAGACTACAAATCGGCATATAAGATTTTTTCTTCTTTTACAACAGATTATAAACAAAAAGATTCCTTTGCCTATAATGCGTGTGAACTTGGTGCAAAAGCTGCACTGATGAACGGAGAACTTAAAAATGCGGCATTAATGGCAGAAAAAATGATTGAAGCTTCAATGAATGAAAAACAAAAACAGAATGCTGTTATTTATTGTTCAGAAATCTTCACCGACTGCAAGGAATATGACAAGGCAATTTCTGTTTTATCTGCCTACACAAGTGACGGTTCTGATTTTGCAGTACGCTGTATTCTTGCAATTGCAGAAGTGTATGTAAAAAAAGGCGACCTTAATCTTGCAGATGCTTCCTTTAAAAATATTACAACACAGTATCCAGGAACAGAAAATGCAGAATATGCTGCTTATCGTTCCGGTGAAATTTATTATGCTGCCCAAAAATACAACGAAGCACAAACTCGTTTTACAAAATATATTTATGATTATGTAAACGGTAAATATTCAGATGCAGCGTATTATTTTAGTGGTGACTGTAACATGAAAACAGGCGAGCTTGATCGTGCAATTATGCAAAACACAACGCTCGTTTCAAAATATCCGGATAGTATTTATTCCTATGGTGCCTATAAAAATTTATTGCAGGCCTATTATGCGCAGGAAAACTACCGGGATGCACTTTCTACAGCAAGATTCCTTGTTCGTGAATACAACGAACAGGCTTCTTCAGACGGAATCGGGCAAAAGGTTGTAGAACTGGAAAGAATTGTAAGTGGAACAGACCGCGCAATTGTTGAAAAGAACAGCGAGTATGAAAGGGCAGGAAAGACTACCACTAAAAAAGGACGCATTGCAGGTTCAGAGCTTGTTCAGCTTTATGCAGAATACAACTATAGTGATGACGCATATAAGCTTGCGCTGGAACTTCTGGAATTTCAAAAAGATGGCGATGAAATGTATTATGCCGCCCTTAATGCAGATTATGTTGCAACCTATTATTTTAAATCGGGAGAATCTAAAAAAGCCGCAGAGTATTACTTAAAAGCTGCAGAATATTACAGGGCAAGTGGACGTGATGATACAGATAAAGCCGCTGCTGCATTGTATTCCGCAACAGATGCTTTTATGGCTGCTGGTTTGCGTGGCGATGCAGAAGTAACAGCAAAGCTGCTTGTTGAACTTTACCCGAATACAAAGCAGGGTAGTAAAGTTATGAACCTTATAAAGTAATTTAGAGCAGGGGGTAGAAAAATGATGATGAATATGAATATAAAAAAATATATTGTTAGTGCTCTGACATTTGTCGTTTTTGTTGCAGCAGGTTTTGCACAGGATGCTGCAGAAGAAAATCAGATTGAGTTGCCGGATTTGACAACTGTTGTAAGTGGCTCAAATCAACAGGAAGACTTTGCTCCTGCACCAGATTTTGATGATGTTCTTGAGCTTCCGTTTAATTCCGGCGATGTTGTACCGGTTCTTCCGTCGGCTTCAGAAGGTAATGAGGCAGATGTTATAAATGCCACTAACGATGCAATGCAAAAGGATATTTATGCAGAAGGAACAATTGGTGGCGGATATCCTGCTTCGTTTACCGGCGATTTTGAAATTTCACGACTCTATGGAGCAGATCCTTTTAAAATCTCTTTTGCACATGAATCATCTGCTGGTTATGCGGGACACAATCTTGCTTCGGGCTATAATAATCATTCAACTGTGATTGGTGTTGAAAAAGATTTTATCCGTAAAAAATTGCGCTGGGGATTTTCTGGTCATTATGAAGATCTTGGAAACGGATTTCAAAGTCGAGTCGAAAGCATTGCTGCAAATAATCAGGATGCTGTAGGTCTTTCTGCCAATTTCTTGTGGTCGCTCCCAAATGATTTTACACTTTCATTTATTGCCGGCAGTGAATTTTATTACAGGTTTGCAGATATTACACAAAATAGTTCCGAAAGTTTTGAAGTGCCTAAATGGATTAAAAATACTTCGCGCGTAACTGCAGATCCGGAATTAAAAATTTCCTGGCTCCATAACGGTTTTGAAATTTCCTTCGATGCACTTTATAACCTTGAAGCCTGGGACAATGTTTCAAATCGTGGTGAGTTTGGTTTAGACTTTGCCTGGCACAATGAAAAAATCAAGTTTTATGCAAATGCCGGTGTAGTTGTGGGAAACTATATTGGAGACAATTCTGTAATTGCACCATTCACTCTTGGTTTTGAAACAAATCTTCCTGTTTATTTTTCAGACAGAGAACTTAATCTTACCTTATGCGGAGGTCTTGCTTCAGAACGAAATACAACCGCACAGTTAGAAAGGACTTATAAGTTCAGCGGATTAGAAAATCTTTCTTCCGAAACTTCAGACTGGTATGGAAAGGCTTCGCTTTTAGTTCCACTCAAAACTTCTTTTACAGGAACAATTGCTGCAGGACTTTATCATACTGCATTTGGAAACGGAGTATGGACACCTGATTATGACAATTCTACAAGTCTTGTTTCTGGTTTGTACACTTATTCTCCAAAAAATCGAAACGAGCTTTATACCGATTTTGCTTTTACCTGGAAATATAAGCTATTTGCCGCTACTGCAAAATATCATGCAAACTGGCTTGAAAATCCTGTGTTGGAAAACAAACACACAATTGACGTGAATCTTGCATTACAAAGTCAAAAAGGTTTGTGGGGTGCAAGCGTTGAAACTGCTTATATTCTTGATTCATCAGACAAACCTGTTATCAGTTTAGAAGGTTATGTTCAGGCTTCTTCTGCCGTGCGCATTGTACTTTCTGTAAACGATATGCTAAAATTACTTGGTGCCGAAGAACGTCCGTATGCCGGTCAATATGCAGGCAGCAGCGGAAACGCATCATTATTCGTGAAATTCTTATTTTAGGAGATATTTTTATGTTAGAAACTTTAAAATCTGGCGGATTACTTATGATTCCAATCATCTTGTGCGGAGTCATTGCCACTTTTATTATAATTGAACGCTGCATTTATTTTGCAAGCATCCGTAAGCGCGATGAAACTCTGATGTCGAATGTAAACGCATCGCTTGCAGTTGGAGATTTTGAAGCTTGTGGAGCTGCTTGCGCTCAGGCAGATACCCCGCTTTCTCAGGTTGTAAAAAAAGCAATAGACAGCCGCCGCTACGAAGAACGCGATATCCGTGATCTTGTAGAAGCAGAAATGGATTTTGTTGTTCCCCGATTTGAACACTTTTTAACACCACTTGGAACAATTGCAAACATTGCAACCTTGCTTGGACTTTTGGGAACAGTTACCGGAAACATCAAGGCCTTTGGTGTACTTGGAGCCGGTGGTTCAATGGGAGACCCGGCTTTGCTTGCAGGTGCCATTGCCGAAGCTTTGGTTACAACAGTTGCAGGTCTTATAGTTTCAATTCCTTCAGTAATTTTCCATAACTATTTTGTTTCGCGCGTAAACCGCAGAATTGTTGAAATGGAAGCACATGTTACTTCCGTTGTATTAAAGCTTACAGGACGAGTCAGATAATGAGATTAAGAAGCAAAAGGGCCAGTATCCGTTCAAACGTCGATATGACCCCAATGATTGATATAGTTTTTCAGCTGATTCTCTTTTTCCTTGTTTCTACAACCTTTGCAATTTTGCCGGGAATTAAACTGAAGCTTCCTACAAGTCATACTTCAGAAGGAACTTCTTATCAGGGCATTACAATTACTGCCGATGCCGACGGACTTTTGTTCTTTAATGAAAAGGAAGTAACTGTTGATGAGCTTGGAAGTGAGCTTGTAATGTACGATACAGGCTCTCTTAAAAAAGAAGAGTTTCCTGTTTCACTCGAAGCAGACAGCGAAGTAACAAACGGAACAATCGTAAAAATTTTTGACGTAATCCGCGAAAGTGGTTATGCAGTAATTAACTTACGCACCACCTCAGAAAAATAGGGCATAGAAGGACTTTAATGATAAGACAACCATTGTTTGGACAAGATAGTTCTCCTCATTTTACAAGTTTGATTCTAAGCAGCATAATTACGCTTATCTGCTGGATAATCTTTTGTGTACTGTGTTTTGTAATTAAGTTCAAGCCCGCAGTCCCGGAGTATAAGGAAATCCAGATTGTGTTGAGCAGTACACCAACTGAACAAAAAGTGGCAGAAGAACAGTCCACGGTACAGGAAAGTGCTGCTGCGGTCCTTGAGCCTGTCTCTGCGGTTCCTGAGTCTGCCTCTGCGGTTCCTGAGCCTGTCGAAGGGCCGGCTGTAGAACAGCCTGCGGTGGTTGAGCCTGTCGAAGCACAGGTAGTAAAAGAAACTCCAAAACCCAAAACTGTAGAAACAAAACAGCCTGTTGCACAAACAAAAACGACTACCACAACTGCCCCTAAAACCACCGATTCATCAAAAAAAGTAAACTTTGATGATTATCAGTATGCGACAGATTATTCTGATTTTGATTTTAATAATACCGCAACATCAAGTTCTCAAACAAAAAGCTTTGACTGGTCTCAGTTTGAAGATTCAAGTTCTGAGCCAGCGCAGGTAAGTCAGAAGGTAGAAAAAGTAACTACAGCAAGTTCAACTTCAGGTTCAGCCGCAAGTACATCAACTGCAAATCAACGGCAGACAAGTTCTAGTTCTTCATCAAGTTCCGCACAACAATCAGCGCCTGCTGCCTCCAGCAGTACAAGTGCGGCTGCTGATGCAATAAAGAATACAACAGGTACAACATCTTCAGGTGGAACTACTTCAGGTTCCGGTGATGTTCAAAAATTCAGTTCAGATCTTGATATTGCCTGGAATGGTGGTTCTGCACGAAAAGCAAAAGGCGCATTAAGCATAAATTTAACAACCGGTTCAAGCATCAAAGAAAAAAAGACAACTGTAAAAATTGAATTTGTAGTAGGGGAAGATGGTTATGTTACACCAGGAAGCGTAAAAATAACACCTGAAGCTCTTTTACCAGAAGTTGTAAGAAAAGAAGTAATTGCGCAAATAAACTTATGGCGTTTTAATGAAGCTCCAAATCGTTCTACTGCTGTATTTGAATATACTATAATCAAAAAAGAATAATTCCGGGGCTTACGGAGGAATCAATGAAAAAAAATCTTGGAATCAAAACTGTTATGTTCCCTATGCCGGTGCTTATTGTCGCTACTTATAACGAAGATGGAACTGCAAATGCTATGAATGCCGCTTGGGGTGGTATTCATGATACAAATCAGATTGGTGTTTGTATTGCACCTGAGCATAAAACTGCGGAAAATCTTTTGAGAACTAATGCGTTTACTGTTAGTATGGCCGATGCTTCTCATATTGCTGCGTGCGATTATGTTGGACTTGTTAGTGGAACCAAACAACCTGATAAATTAAAACGAGCAGGTTTTACTGTCACAAAATCAGAATTTGTAGACGCCCCTGTTATTAACGAACTTGGAATGTGTATTGAATGCGAGGTTGTTAGTTATGACAAACAAACCGGCTGCCTTGTTGGAAATATTAAAAATGTGAGTGCCGAAGAAGCTGTTTTGACTGATGGAAAAATTGATCCTTCAAAACTTGAACCAATTACTTATGACGGGGAAAATCACAATTACATTAAGCTTGGCGAAGTTGTTGGTAAAGCCTTCAGCGACGGCAAAAGTTTAATGTAATTTATTTCTTAAAGGATTTGCGGAAATCGCGCGGAGACATTTTGTAAAACTTCTTGAAAATTTCTGCCATGTAGCTTGCTCCCGAAAAACCTGTGATTTCTGCAATTTCACTCATGCTCATGTTTCCTGCCTGTAGTAAATCGGCAACTTTTCGGCTTCGGTAATGGAGCAGATATTCTACGGGCGACTTTTCTGTAAGTTTATTAAAAATCTGATTGCAAAGACTCTGACTTACTCCGCCTGCTTTTGAAATATCCTTTAGCGTAATTTGTTCGTTGTAATGCTCGTCTATAAAAAGCATCATTTCTTTGAGGCTGGCATTGTGGCTGTCTGCATTTTCTATATGACTTATGTGAACTCGGTAGGCATCGGTAAAGCGGTGCATGATAATATCCCAAAGCTCAAAAAATCCTTTTGTTATTAAAAACTCATTGTCTACGGCATTTTTGCACATGTCTTTTAAGATATTCTGGACTGCTTTGGCATCATAATCTTCGGCTTTAAAATGAATGAAGGGAATGCTTTTGTCTGTGATGATTGGGTTTATTGCTTTTGTTTCAACAGCATAAGAAGAATTGATAATGCGGGGGTGCATGACGGCAATGTAATAGGAAGTGACTCGTTCCAGCGTTGCAAAGGAATAATGGATTCGCTCGGAATTTACAAAAACTGTGTCACCTTTGTTGAGTGTGATATTTATACCGTCTACGGAATAACCCATAGAACCTGAATAAACTGAAAGAAATTCTATATCCTGATGATAGTGAGGTACCCGCTCCCAGCTGCAGCCAGGGTACACATAACCGTCGTGAATATAGGATGGAAAGGAATCGTCATTGTAGTTGACAATTTCGGAACCATCCTTGCGCTTCATGATTATTCCGCGTTTTGCAATTATCATGTAAAATACCTCGCAAACTGGAGTAAAAGTATAACAAAATTACATTTAATACTAAAGATTGTTATTAAAATAAGTAAAAATAATAATTTTATTACATTATTGAGTTGAGTATAATCCTTATCATAATAAAAAGCAAGAAAATAGATTATTAATGATAAAAAGCATTCAGGTTGTGACCGTAGTGAAAAATGACTGAGGACAACTTCCTTTGTTGGCCGAAGGCATTTTTCATGAGAGGGAACAACCTCATAAATGTTTTTGAAATTTCAGGAGGTTTTTATTATGGAAAATTCGAATGCAATTGTTATGAACGACGTGGTAAAGGAGTTTAAGGTTTTGAATCGGCACGAAGGCCTAAAAGGAAGCCTCCGCGATTTGTTCAGCCGCGATTATAAAACCGTTACTGCAGTGGACCATATTTCTATAAATATTAAACCCGGTGAAATTGTAGGATACCTTGGTCCGAACGGCGCTGGAAAATCTACAACAATCAAAATGATGAGCGGG
>JAFZWX010000153.1 GCA_017617145.1 Treponema sp.
ACAGCCACTGCTCACTCTGACTGTACGGTTTGAAAGTTATCTTATCACTTACGCCTCTGCTCATGCTTAAATTTTAGCACAGAAAATTCCTTTTGTCTTTAAAAATAATTAGGGCTGTCCTTTCTTTTTGGACAGCCCCTTTTTTATTTTAAATTTCTTTTTTTTCGATGTATAATAATCTTTATGAAAAAGGAACCAAAAATTTCCAGCCTGATTGATAAGGCTTGTTTTGATTATAATCTCATAGAGGACGGCGACCGAATTTTGATTGGCGTAAGTGGTGGAAAGGATTCTACTGTGCTGGCAGAGTATTTTGCTAACAGGGCTAAGAGACCTTTCTGCGGATTCACGTACAAAGCCTTAAATATCCAGAGTGATTTTGCTCCAAGGTTTCCTATAAAAATCAGAAATCTTTTTAAGAAATGGGATGTTCCTTTTGAATCGCTAAAGGTTAATATAAGTGGACGCGTTAAAGAAGGGCAGAAAATGAGCTGCTACTGGTGTTCAACGCAGCGCCGTACAGAGCTTATAAAATATGCAATGGAGCACGGCTACAACAAAATTGCTCTTGGTCACCATATGGATGATATTCTTGAAACTCTTTTAATGAATGTTCTTCAAAAGGGAGAGTTTTCTACAATGATTCCGTCACTGCAATACGAAAATTATCCTGTAAAAATAATCAGGCCGCTTTGTTATGTTGCAGAAGACCGAATTATAAAATATGTAGAAGAGCAGGGCTATAAACAGTTTACCTGTACCTGTAACTTTCAGGATAATTCTACGCGTAAGGAATCAAAGAAAAAACTCAAGCAGCTTACCGGCGGAAAACTGGAAGTGAAAGAAAGACTGTTTACGGCACTGCAGAATATAAAAATGGAGTATTTGCCGTGAGATTGTCGGGTCAAGCCCGACAATGACACACCCTTTGTCAAGCCCGACAATGACACAAAGAGTTTGTCATTCCCGTGCTTGACACGGGAATCTCTACTTTATATTCTCCTGAATAAATTTCATCTTCAGATTCTTAAGCTTTTCAGAAATTGAAACCTTGTAAATATGCGGATTCAAAATTCGCTTGTATGATTCGTCAAATGTGTCCAGCTGGTCCTGCATATTTTTGTGGCTGATTTTAAGCTGTTCAGAATCACTCAAACGAGGCTGTACGCGCTCTCCATTTGAGATTCGTTTTTTAAGCAATGGTTCAATTCTGGCTGCAGTAAATGAGAACTGTCTGTAGTCTACCATCGGGTGATAGTAGCGGTATTCTTTTCCTGTTTCCAAAACTTCATCTTCAAGTGCAAGAATGTCGGCGCAGGCCATGCCTTTTTCATCGTAAAGGCGGAATACATTTTTAATGCCAGGGTTAGTTGTTTTTGCAGGGTTGTCGCTGAACTTCATTGCAGGGGTCATTCCGCCTGTTGTTTTGTCGTGACGTGCACAAAGCTTATAAACTCCAGTAAATGAAGATTCATTTCCACCAGTTACCATGTGAGTTCCAACACCCCAGCTGTTTATAGGCGCGTTTCCTGCAACAAGTGTCGAAATAATTTCTTCTGTAAGTTCGTTTGAAACACTGATTTTTGCCTGAGGATATCCTGCTTCGTCCAATGCTTTACGTACTTCGCGAGTCAAATATGAAATATCACCAGAGTCAAGGCGAACACCAAAGTTGTAGCCTTTTTCTACAAGCTCACCACCTGCAATGATTGCATTCTTTACACCAGATTTAAGTGTGTCGTATGTATCAATTAAGAAGATAGAATTCTGCGGATAGATTTTTGCATATTCACGGAAGGCTTCAAGCTCTGAACTATGCGACATAATCCAGGAATGTGCCATTGTTCCCATAACAGGAATGCCGTAAAGTTTACCGGCAAGTGTGTTTGAAGTTCCTGCAGCGCCACCAATATAAGCAGCTCTTGTTGCACTCATTGCACCGTCTGGTCCCTGGGCACGACGTAACCCAAATTCCATAATAGGAGCCTTTTTACTTGCAAGCCAGATACGTGCAGTTTTTGTTGCAATAAGGCTCTGGAAGTTTACATGGTTCAAAATAAGTCCTTCAAGAATCTGAGCTTCAATTAAGTTTGCGTGAATGCGTACAAGCGGTTCCTGCGGAAAAATAACAGTTCCTTCATCCATTGTGTAAAGGTCGCCTGTAAAGTGCCAGTCTTTAAGATAATCGAGAAAGCCTGGTTCAAAGATTTTCTGCTCTGCAAGATATTTAATGTCATCTTCTGAAAAGCGGAAGGAGGTGAGTGCATCGAGCAAAGTTTCGTTACCGGCTAAAACAGAAAAGCCTCCGTTAAAAGGATTTTTGCGGAAGAACATGTCAAACACAACCTGTTCATTCATGTTTTCTTTCCAGTAGCCCTGTGCCATTGTAAGTTCATAAAAATCTGTAAAAAGTGCACTGTTGATTGTGCTGTTTTCGATTATTTCGTTCATAGTTACTCCATGTAAGAGATCCCCGGGTCAAGCCCGAGGATGACATTGTCATTGTCGGGCTTGACCCGACAATCTCTTATTTAAATTCCTCTTCATTTATTTCTTTTTCTTCATCCGGTGTACGCGGACGTTTGTTATATTTATATGTGAATCGGGCAACCATTTTTCCCGAAACAAAATGACTTAAGAATGCAAGACACTTCCACTTGAGTCTGTAAAGCGAAGTCATCTTTCCCTTAAAGGCGCGGTTCAGACACTGAGCGACTACCTTCTGTGGAGGAATGCCACCTTTTACTTCTGGTCTTGCTCCGTTAGAAGCAACATTTGCAAACTCTGTACTTACAGAACCTGGACAAAGCGCGTGTACCTTAATTCCCTTATCTTTTAACTCTGCTGCAAGTGCTTTTGAAAAACTCAAAACATAAGCCTTTGTTGCCGCATAAACTGCAAAGTTTCCAAGAGGCATAAAGGCAGCCAGACTTGATGTGTTTATTATAACAGAATCTTTTTTCAAATACGGAAGTGCAATTCCACAAATTCCAGTCAGGGAAGTGCAGTTTAGTTCAACCATATCCATTTCGGCTTTTACAGAAGTTTCTTCAAAAGGTCCGTAAGTACCAAAGCCGGCATTGTTTATTAAAAGTCCAATTTGAAGTCCGCTTTCAACTTTCACAAGTTTTTCGTGTTCCGATTTTAATAGACCTTCAAGCTGCGCAACTCCATCGCGTGAACCAAGGTCAAGTGCTACTGGTTTTGCAACATTAAAATGTTTTGATTGATTTATGTCTTTAGCAAGTTGTTCAAGCTTTTCAAATCTACGAGCAATAATCCATATTTCATCAAAATCATACTTTTGCGCAACTTGGATGGTAAATTCCTTGCCCATACCTGAACTTGCACCAGTAATCACGGCGATGTTTTTCATATTTATATTATAACATTTTAGAATACTCGTTTCAATAAAACGCATTGAATCACGTTAAATCTAACCGAAAAAAATCATGTAAATCACGTCAAAATCTAACCCAAATAGAATGCCCGAAAATTAAAACAGAGGGCAAAAAACATGGGGTTAACGATGAAGGAAAAGAAAAAACTTACAGT
>JAFZWX010000154.1 GCA_017617145.1 Treponema sp.
ACAGCCACTGCTCACTCTGACTGTACGGTTTGAAAGTTATCTTATCACTTACGCCTCTGCTCATGCTTAAATTTTAGCACAGAAAATTCCTTTTGTCTTTAAAAATAATTAGGGCTGTCCTTTCTTTTTGGACAGCCCCTTCTTTTTTTATTGTGGAGATTCTGGCTCGCCTTCGGCTCGCTTTTAAATTTTAAATTACTTTGCTCAATGGTATATTGTACTCGCTGCCGCAGTTTCTACAGACTATTTTTAAGGGATCTGTGCCGTCTTTTTTCATATTTTCTAATTCGGCTTTTGGAAGAGATTTTAAGTAGTCTATAAACTTTTGTTCGCTGCAAGGACAATCGAAAATAATATCGCGTGTTACTGTTATAATCGGGTTGAACTCACGGAACAAGCCTATTACTATATCTTCGCAGTCAACTTGATTTTCGCTGAATAAAAGACCAAGACTTGGACAGGCTTTAAAAGCATTTTCGATTTTTGTTATGAGCTTTTCATCGTCTTCTGTATCCTGATCCCGGCTGTCTTTGTTTCCGCCGTCGCCCGCGGTTCCACCTGTTTTCGGCATCACCTGAAGGTACATTGCACCGGCACCTGTTACCCTTCCCTGTTTATCAAACTGTATGCTTGAATTAAATGCAGTGTTTAACTGTTCAGATTGTGCAAAGTAAGTTGCAAAATCAAGGGCAATATTTTCACCTCTTACTTCTACTGTTGAGTTTTGCGGATATTTGTCATCCTTGTGAACTCTTGAGAAAGTTAACGTTCCAGGTCCCATAAAATCTGCCAGATCCCAGCTATCCAGCGCTTTTGTTACCGGAATATTTGGTTCAAATAAATACCCTCGAACATATCCTTTTGAATCAGCTTCAACCGAATAACCTTGAGCAGACCCCATTCCTTCATATTTTATAACAACATGCTCTTCGTCCTTCATCATAGGAATTGTCATGCTTGCACATAAACAGGCTTGTCCAAGAATATAAGTTTCAAGAATGCCAAGCTTATGCTGCAGGCGCAATTGGTTTACAAAACGAGTTCCATGAAAAATTGCTCCACGCACTCTTCCATTTGCAGCAGTAAACACCTTAAGCTCGTCATCTTTTAGAGTATTTATAAAATCATAAAGTTCCTTGTCGGATAATGGTGCCTTTATCATATTTCTTTATTAAACTAATTAGTTGAAATCTGTTTAGTTTTAAGAATTGTACCATCGTACTTGTAAACAGTAAGATCA
Organism: Treponema sp.; assembly: GCA_017617145.1. The sequence goes on from JAFZWX010000154.1 coordinate 1,241, forward strand.
ATATAATTCTTATAAATCTTCATATCAAGCCAGCCAAAATCTGTATTATTTAACCATTGGGTATATGGAGACTGATAAATTAAATTATCATCAAGTTTTCCACCCATACTTCCAAGAATCATATAATCAACATTTTCTTTTTTTAACATTTCAAAAAAATGATTATGTCCGCTTAGATGAATGTCAACATTATATTTTTCTAAAATTGGACAAAGACGTTCGATTACACCAGGAATATCTCCCCAATTTTTCCCAGCTGCACTGTCATAATAACCAGAGCCAGTTACATAACAATGAGAACATACAATTACTGTATCTTCCTGAGGAATGTCTTCAAGCTGTTTAATAAGCCATTTTTCTTGTGATTTAGAAAATTCAACATCATCCCAAACCATAAAAATAAACAGCATATGAACTGTTCCATTATCCATGCGGAAATATTTTTTATCACCTTTCTGCATAAAAGCCTGTTTGAATGCCGGATATCCATTTACAATAAAATCATGATTTCCAGGAATTGCAAGCATTTTTGTATTTTTAAGATTTGCTTTTATATCGTCAACAGCACCCTGCATTATTGGGGCAACCATTCCTACTTCAGAAATATCTCCAAGACAGAAAAATGCATCGTAGTTACGCGAATCAATCTGCTGTAAGATTTTCACACGAGCGTCTGCATTAGATCCACCAGAACCCCAGTGAGGATCAGAGGCAAAGGCATAATGAGCAATTGGTTCGTTTGCAGAAGCGTTTGCATTTATTGGAAGCGGTTCTTTTTGTGAAAGAAATTTTATTCCACTATTATCAATCTTTAATCGTGGAAGAATCATTAAAGCCACATAAATAATCACCCAAAGCGCAAGTGAAAAAATTGAAAAAATGCGCGAAAGGATTTTTGTAGCTTTGTTTGTTTTAAGAATATTCAGCAGCAGAAAAATTATTGGGAGAAGAACTGTTACAATAAGTCCAATATAAGCCCCTTTAATTCCAGTGTGCCAATGGAAGGTTCCAAAAAGTCCTGGACGCAAGCTGAACCAAATGAAGATAATTACGCATAAAATAATGGAAACTATCCCAAGATTAAATGTTTTTTTGTCTGTGTTTTTCATGTTACACCTCGAATAGTATTACATTCCACGAAAGTGGTTTTATCATTGTTGTTGCAATTCCATCTCTAAGAGCGGCAGAAGGATTTGTTTCTGGTGGTCTCCAGTCGTTTCCATAACTGCTCTTTTTTTCAAAATCATTTGTATATATTTCATAATGAGAAATTGTTCTTAAACCCTCAAAACCTCGAACATCAAGATCTATTGGATAAGCTTCTTTTTCATTTCTGTTTATAATGAATACTGCAAGCTTGCCATCTGATTTATTCCAGGCACAGGCAGTATCAATATAAGGAATATTATTTTTTCCAGTATATTGTGATGTATCATCAATAGCATAACCAGGCATATCGTAGGTTGGACAGTCAACAGCTGTTTTAAGGCTTATTCCTTTTGCATATTCCATAAGCTGCCGATACGCATAATGTGTTGCAGGTTTCCATACATTATCGTGATTAGAAGCACATAAAGCTCCAAGACCGCCTGTCATACAACCAATTTTAACTCTGTCTGCATGACGCAAAAGTGCAAGCTGAATGCTCGCCATAGAAAGCAGTTTTATCATATCGCCACCAGGAAAATCACGTTCAGGCATGTTATCCGGGTCGTGAAGAATATATTTTCTTTCGGGATCAAATCTGTAATGTGAACGAGCCATATTATATGGACCAAAACCTGGATTAAGCGGTGAGAAAGGTCTTTCAAAGGCTCCATATTCATCAAAGGAGATATTTACCTTGCGTGGGGAACGATGCTTTGCCTGAATGTAATCGAGCATTGCTGTTTCAGTGTTGATAAAATCTTCATAATAGTGAGAACCACCAAGAAGCGAAAGAATGTCTCCTGGTTTTGAAGAGTGATAATGATGGAGTGCAAGATAGTCAACAGTATCGTAGCATTTATCCATTACAGTTGCTTCCCATTCCGGATAATGATCCATAAAAGAAGCTGAGGAACCACAAGCAACAGTTTCTATTGATTCATCTATCCATTTCATTGCTTTTGATGCTTCGTGACAAAGGATTCCGTAACCTTCAGGATTTTTTTCCCAGGAACCAAGCTGCCAGTGTCCGTCCATTTCGTTTCCAAGACACCAGGTTTTTACTTTATAAGGTTCATCGTGTCCATTTTGTCGTCGAAGATTTGACCAGTAGGTTCCGCCTTCATGATTTGTATATTCGACACAGTCCATTGCATCCTGTAATGTACCTGTTCCAAGATTTACTGTATAAATTGGTTTAGTTCCAATCTTTTCGGCCCACTGAAGATATTCATCATGACCTACTTCGTTAGGTATATACTGATGCCATGCCGGGTCAAGATGTACCTTACGCTGATTTTTAGGTCCTATAGAATCCTTCCATTGCCAGGCAGAAACAAAATTACCACCGGGAAGACGAACAGCAGGCAGACCTGTTTTTTTAAGAAGATCAATTACATCTGTTCTAAAGCCTTGATTATCTGCTGTAGGATGCTTTGGGTTATACATAAATCCGTTTACCATTGTACCTATTGGTTCCAGAAATGCAGAAAAAAGGCGTGGTGAAATTTCGCCAATAGTGAACTTTGGATGAATCGTAATTCTTGGATTCATAAAAAAAGTCTCCTTTAAATACTCAATTTATTATGTCCTGAAGTTTTCTGCCTGCGAGCAAACAGGGCGAAGAGGAAGTTTGCTCGCATTCAGTAAACTTCAGGACGAACATATTTATTTTTTCCCAGTTGATATTTTTTTTATCCATTTCTCGCTCTTCAACCGGAAGACGCACCAGATGGTTTTTACGACATCGGCTGAATTCAAACATACATAAATCCAGAAGGCTGACCAGTGTAATACAAAGCCTGCAAGTATTCCAAGCGGGAGTGAAAGTACCCATAGAAAAACATTATCTGTAATCATGAGCATTTTTGTATCGCCACCACCTCGTAAAACGCCTTTTGTCATAATACTGTTTGTTGCACGGAAAATTATAATCAAACTGATTGCATTCATAAGCTGACGTGCAATCTGTTTTGTTTCAAGTGATATATTGTAAGTATTTATAATCGGGTTGCTTACTATCATAATAAACAAGGCCGAGATTGTTCCAAGTGCAAGACCAAGTCCAAGGAACATCCAGCCCTGTTCCTGTGTTTTTTCACGACCTTCGCTTCCAAGAGTATGACCTGTAACAATTGCACCAGCCTGACTTACACCTTGAATTACTACAGTGCTAAGTTGTTGGGTTACGCTTGTAATTGCATTTGCCGCTGTAAAGGTTGCACCAAGATGACCTATTACCATAGCAACAGAATTGTTTCCAAGTGCAAGAATTGCATCGCTGATTAAAACAGGAATACTGATACGGATATATTCACCAAGAAGTGAGCCTGTTTTCATAAAAATGTCGCGCACTTTGAACAGTATTTTCTTGTCCTTTAAGAAAAGGTAACCCAGAATCATTCCTGCTTCAAAAATACGGGCAATTAAAGTTCCAAGAGCAGCACCGGCAACTTCCATTCTAGGCGCACCAAACTTACCAAAAATAAAAGTATAATTTGCAAGAAGATTTACAAAGAATGCACCTATTGAAACAAAAAGTGGAAGCCTTACCTGCCCTACACTTCGCAAAACAATAGTTGTAACAAGTGATGTTCCTAAAAAGAAATACGTTATAATCGACCACTTAAAGTAAATGCTTCCAAGTTTAATAATATCAGGATCACTTGTATACATTCGCATTAAGGTTTGAGGCATAATAAGAGTAACAATTGCAAAAAGAGTGGCCAGTGTTAGTGTAAGACGAAGCATAAGGCATACAGTCTGTTTTAACGCAACAGAAGCCTGTTCTTCATCATGATGTGCAACCTTCATTCCCCAGAAGCGTGAAACAAGAACCGATGCTCCCATTCCAAGTCCCATGCAGAAAATGTGATATATACCAATAAACGAGTTTGCAAGAGAAGTTGCAGAAAGTGCCTTTTCGCCAAGCTCTCCAACCATTATTGTGTCGAGCATGTTTACGCCAATTGTTATAAGACTTTGTAAGGCAATAGGCAGTGCCAGAGCAAAAACCGTCTTGTAAAATTCAGGGTCTTTTCTAAACAGCTTCATTTTGATGTACAACATCCTTAAAAATATTATAAACTAAAATCATAATGCAAGCAAATCCTTTATAACTTCACCTGCGATTATTAATCCTGCAACAGACGGTACAAAGGAACAGCTTCCCGGAGCAGAATCGGTTTTAATTACTGGTTTTTCCTTTGAATAAACGACTTTTAAATCCTTTATACTACGTTTCTTACATTCCTGACGCATAACCCGGGCTAAAGGACAAACAGATGTCTTATATATATCTGCAACTTCAAAAGCAGCAGGATTAAGCTTATTTCCGGCACCCATACATGATATTACAGGAACTCCAGCTGTTTTTGCCTGAGTAATGATTAAAAGTTTTGCAGTGACTGTATCTACGGCATCAACAACATAATCATATTTTAAAAAATCAAAATCGTCTTTATTTTCTGGAAGATAAAAGCATTTTATTGCATTTACTTTTGCAGATGGATTTATATCAAGGATGCGTTCTTTCATAACATCAACTTTAGGACGATTTATTGTACTATGTAATGCAATAATCTGACGATTTAAATTTGAAAGAGCAACTGTATCGCTGTCAATTAAATCAAATTCACCAATTCCACTGCGAGCAAGAGCTTCTGCTGCATATCCGCCTACTCCACCAATACCAAAAATTGCAATGTGTGATTTTTTGATTTTATCAATTGCATCAGTACCAAGTAAAAGCTCTGTTCGGGAAAACTGAGATTCCATACTATTATTTTATTATATAATTCGAGGGCTTTCAAGCAGAACTCTGGTTTTACATATACTTCATTTTTTTATTGACACTAAATTATTCAAGGAATATACTATTAATATAACAAAGGTGTTTGCTATGGATATTTCTGAAGCAATAGAAAGAATTCTGCCCGCCTTTGAGCAGTATTATACAGTTAATAAAGATTCCAAACCCCCGTTTTGTGCACAAGCGGAATTCCGTTCACATAACGAACAGTATTTTCTTGTCCGTTCAGCCCACATTGCAGACATTGATTCAAATGAATTTGTTTATTTTGCAACCACTCCTTCACTTTCAAAAGATCAGCTTGAAGAATTTGTAAATGCTTCGTGGCAGGACGGACTTTCAAAAGTAAAACCATACAACGGCCACCGTAATTCCGATGTTTCGCTTATAATAATCACAAACCAACTTGAATGTCCGTTGGAAAATGCCATTAAAAAGACAAAGCTTTATAAATCATATAAATGGAGTTTGCACGGCTGGAGTCATTTTAAGCTCGCAGTTGTGGCTCTTGAAACACAGGATATTTATTTCAACAGATTCGGTAAAGATTACAAGAAACTGCTTGAAAAAAATATATTTCAAAATCCTATTGGAGGTAAAAAATGACAGCATTATTTATTATCATTGCTGCGGTAGCTTTACTTGTTATCGGCTATATTTTCTATGGCTCATGGCTTGCAAAGCAGTGGGGAATTGACCCTGCAAAAAAGACTCCTGCTCAGGAAAAAACTGACGGAGTTGACTATGTTCCG
>JAFZWX010000155.1 GCA_017617145.1 Treponema sp.
CAGCGTTCGTTCTGAGCCAGGATCAAACTCTCCATGATTATTTCAATACCCCGAAGGGTAATGATTTACCATAAATAAGTTCAACCCAGCCTTCTTTTTCTGCTGAATTGATAGACTTAGGTTTTAGACCTAAAACTTAAAAAAACATTGTAGTCAATGTACAGAACAAAAACTAACGTCTTCGTTCATAGAACCTTACTTGTTCTATTCTTTCCTTCCCTATTCTGTCAAAAAACTGGATTTTGCTGTCAGATTCTTCAGCGACAGCGAATAATAATATATACCTGATTCAAAAATCTGTCAAGTGTAAAATCGTGTTTTTATCATTTTTTTTATTTATTTTTAAAATCGGAACATAAAAAAAATACGTGGAGAAGGAACAATACCGATTGAAAAAACATACGCCCGGAGTAGAAAATTGCCGGGGACAACTTCCTTCTGTTGTCTCCGGCAATTTTCTACGGGAGGGTGTATGTTTTTTCTACCAGAAGAATTTTCTACTGGAGCATATTTTTTTATAAACATACTCCGCAATTGTTTTTAAATAAACTTATACTCGACAATTATCTTTCTATAAATTATAATGCTTATATGAATTTTTTATTGATGAGCAATGATGTAGTTTTTATTTCAAAAATGATTGAAGAAATAAAGACTAATGAAAGTACAGCGGTTATTTTAACCACAGATTTTCAAGAAGAAAATCTAATAAACATTAGAAGCAGTCTTGATAAACTATCACTTTGTGTTATATATTCATCTCCTTCAGCCTTTAAAAAAGTAGAAGAAACAACGCTATTAGCAAGTGTTGTCGGCTATCTTTTTGCAAGTAATACTCCAGTTATTACAAATGATCGTGAGCTTGCATATCATACACTTTTCACAAATGACGGAGTCCAATTTCTAAACGGTGAATCAAAAATCATTTCTTATCTAAGAAAACAATACCAGCAGATTATAAACAAGGATAATAAAAGAATGGCACAAAAGGAACTTTTTACCAAAGGAATTCCTTTTACACCAGATTGCTTTGCTCAATATATGTCAAAGAATAAAACTGAAATCTGCAACCTTTTTCTTGAAGCAGAAATCGATCCTAACTCAAGAGATGATTTTGGAACTCCGCTTTTGAATATTGCAGTACGAAACGACAATGAAGATTTTGTTAAAAAACTATTAGATGCAGGAGCAGAAATAAATGCTTCAAGTGATGATCGCGGATACACAGCAGTAATGGATGCAGTATGGCGTGGTAATTATGAAATAACAAAGCTTCTTATAGAAAGAGGTGCAGAATTAAATACAATCAGCAAAGAGGGACAGTCTAACCTCGTTCTCGCAGTTGGTGCTGACCGTACACAAATTTGCAAAATACTTGCCGAAAATGGTGCTGACCCAGATATAAAAGATCAGATGGGAATGAGCGCTTATGGATATGCAACGCTGTTTAAGAAGACAGAGCTGATTGAGATTTTAAAGCCCTATCACCATGAATAAAAAAAGCCCTTGCTAGTTGATGGATTACTAACAAGGGCTAAAATATTTCTATGCTAACAGCTTTTAGCTAATAGCTAACTGTTATCGTTTAAGGCTCAATACAGTTTCAAGCAGTGTATCTGCAGTTTGAATTGTCTTGGCATTAGACTGGAAACCTCTCTGGGTTACAATCATATCGGTCATCTGTTCTGACAAATCAACGTTTGACATTTCCAAAGCACCAGCCATCAAGGTACCTTTTCCTGCTACACCAGATTCGTTGATTCTTGCCATACCAGAGTTGTTTGATTCAACGAAAGTAGAATCACCGGCTTTTTCAAGACCGCGGTCATTTGCAAATGTTGCCAAAGCAATCTGACCAATTGTTCTGTTTGTTCCATTTGAATAAACACCTGTAATTACACCACTTGAGTCAATCTTGAATGTATCAAGATATCCAAGTGTATATCCATCCTGGTAGAAAGCTTTTGTTGTAGACTTAGAAGCACTCTGTGTAATTGTATTTTCAAAGCTTCCGATTGTACCTAGATTAATTGCAAATGTCTGGCGGTGTGGAGTTCCGTCTGCTTCATCGTTAGACTCAGGAACTGTAAAACTTGTCATAAGCTCAATCTGTCCAAAGTCGTTTGATACATTTCCTGCGCTGTCTGTTACAGACTGCAATGCCCCCATATTATCAAACTGAACGATAAATGTATTTTCCATTCCGTCTGTAGAACCAAGACCAATGCGTGTCTGTGTAAAATCAGCATTGTCTTCGTCTACGTTTACTGTTGCCTGCCACTGATTTGGTACTCCTGGTACTCTCTGGAAAGAAACACTCAGTAAGTGCTTGTTTCCAAAGCTGTCGTAAATTTCCTGTTCCGTTCCCCATGTTCCCTTACGGATATCTTCAAGACTTGCACCATCTGTAATTTCTGGAGTTGTCTTATTTAAGTTACAGGCAAACATAACATTTTGTGTTTCTTTAGCAGGATCCTTTGCTCCAACTGGAATTGTCAAATCAGTAGGAGTAGCGGCTGTGCTAACAAGCATCTGACCGTTTACTTCTTCTGCCATCCAACCCTGAACGCGCATACCATTTGCAGGATTTACTAAAGTTCCGTTTGTATCAAGGCTGAATGCACCGGCACGTGTATAAAAAGATTCCTCCCCGCTCTTCAAGATAAAGAATCCATTACCCTGAATAGCAATATCTGTTGATACACCTGTAGACTGCAAGTTACCCTGATTAAAGATATTGTCAATGGCAGCAACTGTCATACCAAGTCCAACTTCTTTAGGGTTTACGCCACCAAGTTCATCTGTTGGTTTTGCGGCACCCTGCATCTGCTGGCTGATCATATCCTGAAAGTTAACACGTCCCCTCTTAAAACCAATTGTGTTAACGTTCGAGATGTTGTTACCAATAACGTCCATTCTTGTCTGATGATTCTGCAACCCTGAAACACCAGAATAAAGTGATCTCATCATAAAGCTTCACCGTCCTTTCTTTTTTGCTTAATCCTTTTTAGTTGGCATAAATTGCCGCTATTTTATCTAAAGTGTAGTACATACCATTTACCAGGATCTGTGGATTATCCCCTCTGGTTGCCCCTTCCACAATTCCTGTAGTGGTTGTATCTCCCACATTCAATTCAACTGTTTTACCAAGTGTACTTGCTGCTTCCTGGCTTGAAATAAAGCTTGCCATTTTTGCAAACGAAGTACTCATGTTAGTCATCTGTTCCAAAGAACTGAACTGAGCCATCTGGGCAATAAACTCGTTATTTTCCATAGGGCTTGTAGGATCCTGATTCTGAAGCTGAGTAATAAGTA
>JAFZWX010000156.1 GCA_017617145.1 Treponema sp.
ACCAAGTTTTGAACATGATAACTGTGGTATTGGTGCAGTTGTTAATATTGACGGAAGCAAAACTCATAAAATTGTTGATAATGCTTTAAGTATTGTAGAAAAGCTTGAACACAGAGCCGGTAAAGATGCCAGCGGAGAAACAGGAGATGGTGTTGGTATTCTTGTCCAGATAAGTCATGATTTTTTTAAAAAAGCAGCAGCAGATCTGGTTGGAAATCTTAATGAACGTGAGTATGGTATCGGGCAGTTTTTCTTTTCTGGTACTGCGGACACTGAAAAATCTCGTTTTGAAAAAGTTGTTGCGGCAGAAGGACTTAAGTTTCTTGGCTGGCGCGAGGTTCCTGTAAATGCTGATGTTCTTGGTAAAAAAGCACGCGACTGTATGCCGCAGATCTGGCAGGCCTTTATTGAAAAACCAAAGGATTGTGAAAAGGGGCTGGATTTTGACAGGAAGCTTTATATACTTCGTAGAGAATTTGAGAACGGGGCGTTGCGGGGTGTCCCCGCTGGAGGGGGTAGTGAGCAACGAAGTGCGAGCGAGGGGGAGACTTCCCCCACTTATATCTGCTCTTTAAGCAGCCGTACGATTGTTTATAAGGGAATGTTTCTGGTTCATGAACTGCGCACCTTCTACAGCGACCTGCAATCTGAAGATTATGCTTCGGCACTTGCGATTGTTCATTCGCGCTTTAGTACAAACACACAGCCAAGCTGGAAACGTGCACACCCAAACCGATTTATTGCACACAATGGAGAAATCAATACAATTCGCGGAAATGTTGACCGTATGCTTGCGCGGGAAGAAACTATTGCTTCTACAAAACTTTCTGCCAGCGATCTTAAAAAAGTTTTGCCTGCTGTAGATACAAGCGGTTCCGATTCTGCGATGCTTGATAATACACTTGAATTCTTTTTGATGAACGGAGTTCCTCTTCCACTTGCAGTTATGATGTGTATTCCTGAACCTTGGAAGCATGACGACAATATGCCGGTTCATAAAAAGGATTTTTACCACTACTGGGCTACGATGATGGAAAGCTGGGATGGTCCTGCTGCAATTTTGTTCAGCGATGGAGATCTGCTGGGGGCAACATTGGACCGCAATGGTCTTCGCCCTAGCCGCTACTATATTACAAAAGACGGCATGCTCATTTTGTCGAGCGAGGTTGGTGTTCTTGATATTCCGGAAGAAAACATTAAAGTGAAGTCGCGACTACAGCCTGGTCGTATTCTTTTAGTTGATACTGTTCAGAAAAAAATTATAAGCGATGAAGAATGTAAGAATTACTATGCAGGACTTTATCCTTATGGCGAATGGCTTGATATGAATCTTGTTCATCTTGCCGATCTTAAGATTCCTAATAAAAAGATTCCTGTTCATACTCAGGAAGAACGAAATATTTTGTACCGTGCTTTTGGCTGGAACTACGAAGATGTAAACGAAATGATTCTGCCAATGGCGCGCAATGGTGTAGAACCAACTGCAAGTATGGGTGTTGATACTCCGCTTGCCGTAATGAGTGAAAAGCATCAGAGCCTGTTCAGTTATTTTAAGCAGCTTTTTGCTCAGGTTACTAACCCGCCGATTGACAGTCTGCGCGAAAAAATTGTTACAGACACAACAGTTTATGTTGGTAAAGACGGAAACATTTTAGAGCCTGCAGCAAAGAACTGCCGCGTACTCGAAATTAATAATCCGATTTTGACAGGAACTGATTTGATTAAAATTGCAGCGTTGAATTCAAACGGACTTAAAGCTAAGACGATTTCTATTTTGTTTGAATCTAATCTTGCGGCAGCACTCGACAATCTTTTTGCCCAGATTGACCAGGCTTACTCCGAAGGCTGCAATATCATAATCTTGAGCGACCGTGGAGTAGATAAAACTCATGCTGCTATTCCTGCAATTCTTGCCGTGTCTGCTGTTGAACAGTATTTAATCCGTACAAAAAAGCGTACTGCTGTTTCCATTATTCTTGAAACTGCAGAAGTACGCGATGTTCATCAGGCTGCTATGTGTCTTGGTTATGGTGCCCGTGCAATTAACCCTTACCTGGCACACGAAGCAATTGCCGAGCTCATTGACCAGAAGCTTTTGGATAAGGATTATCATACAGCAATTGATGATTACAACAAGGCAATTATAAACGGCATTGTAAAGATTGCAGCCAAGATGGGTATTTCTACAATTCAGTCTTACCAGTCTGCTCAGATTTTTGAAGCTGTTGGTATTGCAAGTGATGTTGTTGAAAAATATTTTACAAATACAGTCAGCCGCGTTGGAGGTGTTGGCCTTCGCGAAATTGAAGAAGATGTTCGTTATCATCATAATCAGGGCTTTGATCCTTCCGGTCTTACAGTAAATACACATCTTGATTCGGTTGGTAATCATAAGTTCCGTCGTGGACCACAGGCAGAAAGCCATCTTTATAACCCTGAAACAATTATTGCTCTGCAGCAGTCAACCCGTAACGGCGACTATGCACGCTTTAAGGAATATACTGCGTTAGTTGACTCTAACGATCATCCTCACACTTTGCGTGCCATGCTTGATTTTGATTTTGCAGCTGGTGGCGGCGAGATTCCGATTGACCAAGTTGAAAGCGTTGATGAAATTGTAAAACGCTTTAAGACTGGAGCAATGTCTTACGGTTCAATTTCTGAAGAAGCCCACAAGTGTATGGCAGCAGCAATGAATCACCTGCACGGAAAATCAAACTCTGGTGAAGGTGGAGAAAAACCGGAGCGCCTTGGCACAGAATACAACAGCGCAATCAAACAGGTTGCAAGCGGACGATTTGGAGTTACAGAAGAATATCTTCTTAGCGCAAAAGAGATTCAGATTAAGATGGCTCAAGGAGCAAAACCTGGAGAGGGCGGACATCTTCCTGGTAAAAAGGTTTATCCATGGATTGCAAAGACACGTTATGCAACTCCGGGGGTAGCTTTGATTTCGCCTCCGCCTCATCATGATATTTATTCTATCGAAGACCTTGCACAGTTGATTTACGATTTGAAAAATGCAAACCGTGATGCACGTATCAGTGTAAAACTTGTTAGTGAAGCAGGTGTTGGTACAATTGCTGCCGGTGTTGCAAAAGCCGGTGCTCAGGTTATTTTGATTTCCGGACACGACGGTGGAACTGGTGCGGCTCCAATTTCTTCTATCCACCATGCAGGTTTACCTTGGGAACTTGGTCTTGCTGAAACTCACCAGACTTTGATTCAGAACGGCTTACGTGGTCGTGTTGTAATTGAAACAGACGGTAAGCTTATGAGCGGCCGTGATGTTGTAATTGCGGCTTTGCTGGGTGCAGAAGAGTTTGGTTTTGCGACTGCACCGCTAATTGCTATGGGCTGTTCTATGATGCGTGTATGCCAGCTTGATACCTGTCCGTTTGGTGTTGCAACCCAGAATGAAAAACTTCGTGCTAAGTTCCCTGGAAAGCCTGAATATGTAGAAAATTTTATGAAGTTTATTGCTCAGGAAATGCGAGAGATTATGGCAAAGTTTGGAATCCGCACTGTAGAAGAACTTTGCGGCCGTACCGATTTGCTTAAGCTTAAGGATAAGCTGGGATTCAAGAGGGCTGGGCTTGTTGATATGAGCAGAGTGCTTGCTGCCGACGCTGAAAACAATTGGAAATCGGACCGCTCTCTGTTTGATTTCAAATTGGAAAAAACAGTTGATCTTACAAAACTGGTTCCGGAATTTGAAAAGAATCATCGGGAGGCCCTTCGACAAAGCGCAGGGACCGCGGTTGCTATCCAATCCATCGACCGCACAGTTGGTACAATTCTTGGAAGCGAAATACAGAAAAAATACGGCAACACGCTTGCCGATGATACTTTCTGCGTAAACTTTGCAGGAGGAGCTGGTCAAAGTTTTGGTGCATTTATTCCAAAGGGACTTACACTGCGACTCACAGGAGACGCAAACGATGCTTTTGGTAAAGGCCTTAGTGGCGGAAAGCTTGTAATTAAAAAGCCGGCTGATTTTGATGGCGACGCAGCTTCAAATATCATCGTTGGAAACGTAGCACTTTTTGGAGCTACCAGCGGTACAGCCTTTATAAACGGCGTTGCAGGTGAACGATTCTGTGTTCGTAACTCTGGTGCAACAGTTGTTGCCGAAGGTTGCGGAGATCACGGACTTGAATATATGACAGGTGGAACTGCTGTAATTCTTGGCGCCACAGGTAAAAATCTTTGTGCCGGAATGAGTGGCGGTGTAGCTTACGTGCTTGATGAAAATCACGACCTTTACAAACGTCTGAACCACGAGCTTGTAAAAATGTATTCACTTGATGATGAAACGACAACGCTGCGCGATGCGGAGGACGAAGCTCTCTTGCATTCACTCATCCAGCAGCATGTAGACGAAACAGGCAGCCAGCGCGGTAAAGAAATTCTTGCAGACTGGCCGCACTACAAAACCTGCTTTAAGAAAATCATCCCTAATGACTACTTAAAGATTATTACAGAAATATATGCGGAAGAAGCCGCCGGTAAAGAATACGATGAAGCCGTATTAAATGCATTTAGAAAGTGTACAGCATAAAAACAGGAGGAACAAATTATGGCAAAACCAACAGGATTTTTAGATTACGAACGAATTGAAAATGGTAATGTTCCTCCTTTGGAACGCATAAAGAGCTTTAAGGAATTTCATCCCAAGCTTGATGAAAAAGCCAGACGCGAACAGGCTGCACGTTGTATGAACTGCGGTGTTCCAATGTGCCAGAGTGCCATCAAGCTTAACGGCATGGTAACAGGTTGTCCGCTCCACAATTATATTCCGGAATGGAACGATGCCCTTTACAATGGTCAGTTTGATATGGCAGCCTGGAGACTTTTAAAAACTTCAAGCTTCCCGGAATTTACCGGACGTGTATGCCCTGCCCTTTGCGAAAAAGCCTGTAACTGCGGAAGTCCTACAGTTGCTGAAGGTGCCGTTACAGTTCACGACAACGAGCTTTATATTATAGAAAAAGCTTTTGAAACCGGTTACATGAAGCCCCAGATTCCACAAAAACGCAGTGGAAAAAAGGTTGCTGTAATTGGTTCTGGTCCTAGCGGGCTTGCAGTTGCCGACTGGCTCAACCGTCGCGGACACTCTGTTACAGTTTACGAGCGTGAAGACAAAGCCGGCGGACTATTGATGTACGGTATTCCAAACATGAAGCTCGATAAAAAAATTGTTGACCGTCGTATAAAGCTCATGCAGGACGAAGGCGTAAAATTTATTTTCAATGCCGATGTTGGTCATGAATATGCTGCCGAAAAAATCCTTAATGATTATGATGCCATTGCTCTTTGCTGCGGTGCGAAAAAAGCACGAACGCTTAATGCAGAAGGAATAAATACAAACGGCGTAATGTTTGCAGTAGATTTCTTAAAGGCTGTTACAAAAACTGTTATTGCAACAAATGAAGCACTTGAAAGCCTTGGAGTTCAGACAACAAATGAACAGATTTCTTCAAGTCTTAAAGAAAAATATGGAATTGAAGTTGAAGGAAAAGACGTTGTAATTGTTGGTGGTGGTGACACAGGAAATGACTGTACAGGCTCTGCAATCCGTCTTGGCTGCAAATCTGTTACACAAATAGAAATGATGCCCTGCCCCCCTGTAGAACGCGCTGCAAATAATCCATGGCCCGAATGGCCTAAGGTACTTAAAGTAGATTATGGTGCCGAAGAAAGCCTTGCAAAATTCGGGAACGATCCTCGTGTTTATGAAACAACAGTAAAAGAAGTAATCAGCCATGACGGTCGGATTACTGCAATTCGTACAGTAGAAGTCGAATTCAAAACAATAGACGTAAAACGTCAGCTTGTTGAACGTGCAGGAACAGAAAAAACTTTATCGTGTGATCTTCTTCTTATTGCGGCAGGCTTTATAGGTTGTGAAGAATATACTGCAAATGCATTTAATGTAGAGCTTGGACCAAGGGGTACTGTTGCAGCAAACACTTATGCCACCAGCAAATCAAAAATCTTTACAGCGGGTGACATGCACCGCGGACAGTCGCTTGTAGTTTGGGCCATTGCCGAAGGTCGTGAGTGTGCCCGGGAAATTGACAAGTTTTTAATAGATGAGGCACAGTAAAATGTGTGAAGATAAGTTTCACGATGAATGTGGCGTTGTTGGAATTTTTGGGGCACAGAATGCTGCAGGGCTAACTTATTATTCTCTAACTTCTTTGCAGCATCGTGGTCAGGAAAGTGCCGGTATTGCTGTTAGCGACGGAACTAAAATCAAGTTGCATAAGAGCATGGGGCTTGTTAGTGATGTTTTTGAGCAGGGACATTTTGAAAAGCTTGATGGAAGCATTGCTGTAGGACATGTGCGCTATGCAACAGCAGGCGGTCGTACAATTGAAAACGCACAGCCTTTTATGAACTCCTTCAAAAATGGTTCTATTGCACTTGCACACAACGGTCAGCTTGTGAATCATACAACAATGCGAGAAATGCTTGAAGATTACGGAAGTACTTTTTCGAGCACCAGCGACAGTGAAGTCATCTTAAAACTGATTGTCCGTAAGTATATAGAAAACGGCGGTCATCTTGGTACTACAGATTCAAACGAAGCAGAAAACCAGAGAAGATTTATTGAGGCCGTTAAACAAACTGTGCTACAAATTAAAGGATCTTTTGCTCTGACTATAATGACTGAAAATCTTTTAATTGGAGTGCGGGATCCGAATGGTATACGTCCTCTGTGTATTGGCACAATGCCGTGTGACAATTATATTCTTTCTTCAGAGTCCTGTGCCATAGATGCTGTAAATGGCCAATTCTTAAGGGATGTCGAACCTGGAGAAATGGTTGTTATAAACAGGGATGGACTTCGTTCTATAAAATATATCCGTGAAAAAAAGAAAACCTGCATTTTTGAATATGTTTATTTTGCGCGCCCCGACTCTGTGATTGACGGAATTTCGGTTCAGGAGGCCCGCTACAAAATGGGCGAAGTTCTGGCTCAAGAATCTCCTGTCGATGCAGACATTGTTATTGGTGTTCCAGACAGCGGACTTGGAGCAGCCATGGGGTACGCCAGAGCCAGCGGTGTTCCTTACGGAATGGGAATTATCAAGAATAAATATATAGGCCGAACTTTTATAGCCCCGACACAATCAGAACGTGAAAACATGGTTTTTGTAAAACTCAACGCAATCCGCAGCGACCTTGAAGGAAAGCGCGTCATTGTCATAGATGATTCAATTGTTCGTGGAACTACCAGCCGTCGCCTTGTTCAGATTTTAAGACGGGCAGGAGCACGCGAGGTTCATTTCAGAGTTTCGTCGCCACCGGTAAAGTTCCCGTGCCACCTTGGAATAGACACTCCAAGCAAAAACGAACTTATTTCAAGCACACATGAACTTGAAGCAATCCGTAAAGAAATTGGCGCCGACTCCCTTGCATTCATTTCGCTTGAAGGAATGATTCGTGCACTTGGCGAAGATGCTTTTTGCAAGGGCTGCTTCAACGGCGAATATCCAGTATAAACTTCGGCAGGAAATATTTACTCAAAAAATCAAATTCATGTTAGAATAATATTGTATTCTCATAGTTGTAAGAAAGTGTGGCGCTGTTCCCAAAAATTACGGGTTCTAAAACCTACCCATACGTCCTGATAATCTTTTCTGCCACAGCAGTTTTTTTGAGTCCACCATCCATGGCTTCTTTTTCTATGTAGCGGTGGGCTTCCTGCTCGGTCATGCTCAGGTATTGCATAAGAAGCATTTTTGCGCGATTGACTTGTTTAATTTCTTCCATTTTTACTTTGAGTTTGGTGGTCTGGCTTGAAAGAACCTGGACCTTGTACTGCACGGCAATGGCTGCTTTTATCATGTTGTAAAAATAAAACTGGTCAAACGGATTTGTAATTGCAATAATTCCATAACCTTCGACGCGATAACTTACTTCTTCAAAAAGGGAAGGCGGTGTTAACAACAAAATTGTACTGAGTCCCTCGGAGGCATCTGTTGCAAAATCTACACCCTCCCCTTCGGCGTAATCGACCAGGATTATGTTGTAGCTGCGTTCTGCTACACGACGGCGTGCTTCGTTAAAGTCGCTTAAAACTTCAGTTTCAAAAAGCGGCGGTACAAGCATAACGCTGATGGATTGAGAAAGCTTTGAATCTTTGGAAACAACTAAAACGCTATGAGTGTCTTCTGTCATCTTCTAAATCCAGTCTTAAAATCCAAGTACATCCTTAATGAATTGACTATTCTCAGCGATTTTCTTAGCAGAATCCAGAGTATCAGGTAAAGTTGGAAGCTTGCTGTCATTTTCAAACAGGTTTTCTTTTACTGGCTCTGGTGGCACCAGATTATTTTTAATTCCGTCAAGGGCGGCATAAATCAAAAGTGTGAAAACTATATATGGATTACATTCGCTGTCTGGAGTACGGATTTCCATGCGGCTTGCATCATCACTTGTAATTGCCGGAACGCGTATAAAAGTTGAACGGTTTTCGCGGCCCCAGGCAATATAGTGTGGTGCCTTACAAGAACCAAGTCTGTCATAAGAAGCTTCAGCACAGTTCATATAATAAGTAAGCTCCTGGGCATGTTTTAAAATACCTGCAAGTACATTTTGTTTTTTAGAAACATCGGAGCACGAAATATTAATATGAAAACCACTGCCTGGTTTATCGGCAATAGGCTTTGGAGAAAAATCGGCATAAAGGCCTGCACTTGCGGCACGGGTTCTTACAATCCACTTAAAAGTTGCGGCATTGTCGGCGGCAGTAAGGGCATCGGAGTGGTGAAAGTCAATTTCATTCTGACCAGGGCCTTCTTCGTGATGACTTGATTCCGGCTGAATACCCATCTGTTCCAGAGTAAAACATATTTCACGTCGAATATTTTCACCCTTGTCTTCTGGGGCAATATCCATGTAACCTGCATTATCAAAAGGAATATTTGTAGGCTCGCCTTTTTCGTCCAGCTTAAAGAGGTAAAATTCTATTTCTGTACCAAAACTAAAATCAATGCCAAATTCATTTCGGGCTTTTTTTACAGCATTTGCAAGCAGGGTGCGGCAGTCTTTTTTATAAGGAGTTCCATCTGGATAAGAGATAGTACAGAACATGCGCACAACCTTTCCGGTGTTAGGTCTCCACGGAAGAATCGCAACAGTTGTAGGATCCGGGTGCAGGAACAGGTCAGATTTTTCCGGGGTTTCAAAACCGTAAACTGCAGAGGCATCAAAATTCATGCCGTTTTTAAAAACGTTCTCAAGCTGACCAGCCATAATCGAAATATTTTTCTGAACGCCGCGCAAATCAAAAAAAGCCAGGCGCACAAATTTAACATCTTCTTCCTGAACATATTCCAGAACTTCTTCTACTGTGTACATATTTACCTCTTTATATTACAGGAGGGGAAAGTCTTCCCCTCGCTCGCATTTCATTGCTCGCTACCCCTTCTAACGGGGGAGAGCCCCCGTAACACCCCCCAAATTATACTCTACTATAGACACGCTTTCAAGAATTCAACAAAAAGCGGTCCAGCATTATTAGGTCTGCTCTTAAATTCCGGATGGAACTGAACTCCAACATAGAATTGTCCGGCAACTTCAACAGCTTCTACCAGAGAACCATCTGGAGAAGTTCCACTTATAACAAGACCAGCCTCTTTCATCTGCTC
>JAFZWX010000157.1 GCA_017617145.1 Treponema sp.
ACAGCCACTGCTCACTCTGACTGTACGGTTTGAAAGTTATCTTATCACTTACGCCTCTGCTCATGCTTAAATTTTAGCACAGAAAATTCCTTTTGTCTTTAAAAATAATTAGGGCTGTCCTTTCTTTTTGGACAGCCCCATTTTATACGTAAATTTCTTTAAATTGTGTGCTATTACTGAGAGAGGATGTTTAAATATGAATGCATTTGAAAACAGAGGGCGGAGCGAAATCGGGGCCACAAACTGCTTCAACGGCTGCCGAGCGAAGCGAGTAAAATCTTTTCCTTGCAGCCTTTGCCGCAGTTTGCGGACACGATTTCGCGGGAGCCCTCTGTTTTCCATATAAATTCATTTCTGTTGATAAACCCTGATAAATTCAATAGAATACTCATAAATTGATTTTTAAGGAGATTCCTATGGGAAGAACACATTATATTGCCGGAAACTGGAAAATGAACACAAGCAAGGCAGAAGCCGTAGCATTGGCAAAGGACCTTGTTGAACAGTTGAAGGGTAAAACAAACAAATACATGATTGGAGTTCCTTTTGTATACCTTGATGCAGTTGCTCAGGTTGTAAAGGGAAGCAATATTCTTCTTGCAGCTCAGGACTGTGCTGCTACAGATAACGGTGCACACACTGGTGAAGTTTCATGCGCTATGCTTAAGGATATCGGTTGTCAGAGTGTAATTCTTGGTCACTCAGAACGCCGCCACGAAATTGGTGAATCTGATGAACTTATTAACAAGAAGGTTCGCAAGGCTTTGAACAGCGGTCTTGAAGTTGACCTTTGTATTGGAGAACTTTTGAGTGAACGTGAAGCAGGCGAAGCAGAACAGGTTTGTGCTTTCCAGCTTAGCGCAGGTCTTGCAGGTGTTACAGAAGAACAGATGAAGAATGTAACAATTGCATACGAACCTGTTTGGGCTATTGGAACAGGTAAAACTGCAACTCCGGAAGATGCTCAGGCAATGCACAAGTTTATCCGTGCTTACATTGCAAAGCTCTACAACCAGAAAGTAGCTGATGAAACAATCATCCAGTACGGTGGTTCAATGAAGGCTTCAAATGCAGCAGAATTGCTCGCTCAGCCAGATATCGACGGCGGTTTAATCGGCGGCGCATCACTTAAGGCAGAGACATTTGTACCTATCTGTGTTCTTTAATTAAATCCGGTAAGTGATTGTATAAATATAGTAGAATACATCTGAAAACAGATGGCGGAAGCCGAATTATTAAATACATTTGAAAACAAAGCTGCGGAGCGGAGGGACGGCTGCAAACTACTTCGAAGCTTGACGAGCGAAGCGAGTAAAATCTTTCCTTGCAAGCTTCGCCGTAGTTTGCAGATGTACCGAGTGGGAGCAGATTTGTTTTCTATCTGTTTGCATTCGGCCGGGAGCAATCTGTTTTCTATATGAATGCATATTACTTCTATAGACAAATCCCCGCATTTTCATTAAAATATCATAACTATTATTTGATTAATTAATTTGGAGAAATATATGGGTACAATTGGTGTTGTTCTTTTGGTATTTTTTATTATCGTCTGCGTGCTTCTCGTTCTTTTAGTTGCTATTCAGGATGACGGCGAGAACGGAATGGGCGGACTTTTGGGCGGAAGAGGAACTGCTGCATTTGGTGCACATTCAGCAAGTGTTCTTACAAAGGCTACTGCTGTTCTGGTAACAATGTTCTTTGTTCTTACAATCGCTCTTGCACTTGTAAACAAAAAGCCAAAGACAGACAAGTTTGTAGATTCTATTCCAGAAGAAGAAGTTTCAACTTCTGTATCCTCTGACGCAGGTAACTGGTGGGATGAAACAGCAGAAACAACCGAAGCTGCAGAATAGTATTTAAGTAAAATAGGGTATTAAGCGGGTCTTAAATTGAAGGAAGAAATCGATGTAATAAATCACCTGCTTTCGGTTGAAAAGAATGCGGCAGTCTTAATTGACAATGCCGTACGCGAAGCCGACAGCAGAACTTCAAAGGCCCGTAACGATGCCGCCGCAGCCTATAAAACTCAGTACGATGAGTGTGTTGCGGTAATGGAAAAAGAATATCAGAAAACTGTTGATAATGTAAAAACAAAACATCAGCAGGATCTTGAAAAGTTCAAATCTGAACTAGAAAATCAACAGAATAATTATAAAGCATTCAATTCTCTAATGGACGAGCTCCTTTTTAAGGACTAAAGGAGGCGCCTGTGGATAAATCAACAGCAGTTTCATTCAGTTATGCAAAGGCCGCCGGGCTTTTGAGTAAAGCGTTTATTAAAGACAGAACACAACGTCTTTTTGAACAGGAATCGCTTGCAGACCTTTGGACTCTTCTTTTTAAAGAGCCTGCTCCTCTTGTTCCAGAAACTTTACTTGCACGCCAGCTTGAAGAAAAAGCTTTTGAAAAATTTTTTGACCAGTATCTTTTTTTTATAAATCAGTATGATAAACCTCCGTTAATCCTCACCGATAAAATCAAGCGCTTTGAAATTGAAAACCTTAAGGAAATAATCGGGGCTCTTAGTGCCGGAGAAAAAGAGCTTCCACATTTGCTAGATTTAAAAGATTTTAGTAAAATAAATACGGCAGCGTGGCCAGACCTTGCAAAAATGACGGCAGGCACGGAATATGAATGGGTAAAAAAAGTTCCGGATGCGGCAGGGCAGCAATCCCTTGAGTTTAAGCTTGATCTTCAGCTTTTGCGCGAAAACTGGAAGGCCATAAACGCTTGCCACGGAGAAGACAGGGAAGGGCACAAAAAGCTTTTTCTTGATGAGTTTATTATAAAGAATATAATCTGGGCTTTGAGGCTTAAGCTTTATTACGAAATGCCGCGCGACGAGATTATAAAAAATCTTTTTTATGTAACGGATTCCCC
>JAFZWX010000158.1 GCA_017617145.1 Treponema sp.
ATGATTTTCTCCTGCCGATTTATATTTTACATGATAAACGTGAATCAAGTATATAGAAAACGGCTTGATAAATAAAAATCTGCAAATTAAAATATTAAAGAATGACCAATAACCTAGACTACATCGCCATTGATTTTGAAACCGCAAACTGGTATAGAAACAGCGCCTGTGCAGTAGGCCTTGTTCGCTTTATTGATGGCAAAGAAACTGATTCCTGCTATTCCCTTATTCATCCAGCCAAAATGTATTTTATCAAGGAATGGACCGAACAGATTCATCATATATCTTATGGTGATGTAAAAGACAAACCATACTTTCCAGAAATCTGGGAAACACTGGTAATGCCGTTTGTAAATCAAACTCCGGGAGTTCCGCTTGTTGCACATAACGGGAACATGTTTGATATGCCTGTAATCAAAGGCTGCTGCGAATATTATCAAATGCCCCTACCCCAGTTTGAATATTTTGATTCTCTGATAGTTGCAAGAAAAACCTGGCCCCAGATACGGTCGTATAAACTTACAGATTTAGGATCCCATTTTGGAATTGAATATCTGGCTCACGATGCGCTGGAAGATTCCCGAACCTGCGGACAGATAATCAAGCTTGCTGCCAATAAGTGGGGAGTTACGTCTGTAGAAGCGCTGCTTGAAGCTTGTGGAACAAGGGTGAGAAGGTTTTAATAGTCATCCTTTAAAATATTGAACTATTACATTCTATTTTGTAAAATTGAAAGTATGAAGATTCGATTTGTTTTTTGGGTATGTTTGTTGGTCGTTGCTTTGGCTTCTTGTTCAAAAAAGGATAAAAATGTAAGTGAAAATGCTGAACTTGTGGTTGATTATGATTTGAAATCTGCACAAGAACATATTCCAGAACCTGACCGTTTTGTAACTGCCATTGTTCTTTCACCTTCGACTAAGCTTTATCTGCAGGGCCGCGACAATAATATGCATTCATTTCTCAACTTAAAAAACAACGATACCATAGAAATCCTTCTTGCAAATAATTCAGATGAACCAGAAACAAATGTAAGTAATGAAACTTATCTTCATGCCGTTTATGATTCAGTCGATTTTTGGATTCCTCAAAGTGATATTGCCCTTTCTTCAGAAAGTGCCGTTGTTATTTTTGATTCTACTTTGTATGAAGATTCTAATCTGCTTTCCCCAAAAACTGACGGACTTACAAAATTAAGATTTGGTACAGTTATTGCAAGAAATCCACAGCCAGAAAATCAGGAATCGGAGCCGCCATCATACGAAAATATCTTTTATTACGATACCAGCAAAAAAATTGTTCAAAGCGGATTTATAAAACAAGGAAACACAAGCAATAAAGAAGACGATATCGAAGTTCTAAAAATCGTAGAACAACTCAAGGTCACATCAAAAGCCGTTGCCCGAAACGAACTTTTTGCCCGTGCCGAAAAATACAATCCCTCTCCCCTGGTAAAAGCCGCCCTGGATGACCAGATGGTTGAAAAACTTTCCTACAACTACGAAGAAGTAGTCAAAAACCTGCAGAAACAACTCTTCGGCGTCCACGTCAACGAACTGTTGACCGTTGATCAGAGCAAGGATCCGTTTTCGAATTAATAAACTATATTGCTATTATTATTCAATTGCTAAGGCGATTCTCAATGCCTTTTTTAATTCTTGAAGTTTTGATGATGAAAGACAGCCTATGTAATTGGTGAGCATCGATTTTGGAATGCTGACAAGATCATCACAACGTGCATAACTTTGATGCTTTAGACCTTCTTCTACTCCAAGTATAACCTGTGTATTTACGTCAGAATAACTTGTATAAACCGGTGCACAAACAACTGTTGAATAACTTGAATTGATAAGAGCCTGTCTGCTTACAACTAATAAGACTCTCTGTTTTTTTGGATCGGCTTTTGTAGGATGTTCTACAAGGTATAACTCCCCTCTTTTCATTCAGCATTCTCCCAAATATCTGCCTGAAACTCAAGGGTTTCTGCCATTTCTGCATTCATGCGATCTGCATTAGCATTAATATACTCAATATCTCTTTTATCTCTATCAGCTCTCCGAGCTTTTACACTGAAGACTTTTGCAACTGTGGAGAGAAATGGTTTTCGTACTGAAAGCTTTATAGGGTCAGAACCTGTATTTTCAATAAGAACCGCAGTATGATGCGCTTTTTCAACATACTGAGCCGGATTCCCTAAAAAATCATTCATAGAAACAACTATCATATTCATTCCTCTTGATATAAGGTTAAATAACATTCACCTTATTTAAAATATAAATGCTGAAAATGGAAAAGTCAAGGTGCAGATACCCTACCCTTTAATCTCAAGATTTCAGTTTAAATTGTCATAAGGTTGACCTATTTTCTCACCCAACTCAAAGAAGGAGAATTCTTAAACTTATTTGCATTCGTTGAAGGGTTCGTTACGGTTATGGAATAATCTCCACAATACCAGTAATATGTCATTAAGAAAGTAACGGAAATTAAATTCGTACAATTATTAAAAACATTTGCACCTATAGAACTTAGTTTATTACCAAATGTGACAGAAGTAAGAATGCTGCAATCTGAAAAAGCATAAGAACTAATGGATTCTGCATCAATAGTAATAGATGTTAAACTTGTACATTTACAAAAAACATACTGATAGAGTCCTCTTATATTCGTCATTGAAACATTTGATAATGACGAACATTCATAAAATGCATATGAGAAAATACCATTAAAACCGGATAAAGACACTTTTGTTAAGTTTTTGCAACCAGAAAATGCAGAACCCCCTATAGTTGCTTGTTCAAGAATTCCATTACCAACAATTGAAACTTGATATAGTGAAGAACAATGAGAAAATGCACTAGATTCTATTTTGCCAACTTTATTAACAGTAACCTCTTGCAAAGAATTGCATGCATAAAATGCATAGGAACCTATTGTTGTAACATTTGAAAGCGATAATTGTATAATGTCAGTTTTGCTAAATGCATATGTCCCAATTGTTTGTATTCCTGTTGAGAATCCTATAGATGATAATGAATTGCATCCATAAAATGCATATTCTCCGATTGTTGTAACTTTTGAAGGAATCGTTACAGATGATAATAAAGTACAATTATAAAAAGCATACCCACCAACAATCTTTAAACAAGAAGGTAAAATGATACTTTTTAATTTTGGACAGTTAGCAAAAACAGATTTCTTATCGCTTGTGGATGCAATGCTTTCAATATCTTTTGTTTCAGATAAATCAAGTGTAATATTCTTATTTGCGGCTGCGATTTTTCCTGCAAGATTTATTAATGAGTTTTGATTAATTGAACCTGTCACCTTCAAAAGAAAATCTTCTGATAAGTTAGACAGATCTAAAGTTGAAATAGTACTATCTGTAATTGTAGCTCCATAAACCCATTTTGCATATAAAGTTATTACTGATCCCTGAGGATAACAGAAGTTCATATATGCACCATCGTCATGACATACAGTGGCATGATAATCGTTTTCAACCCAGCCATCGAAGAAATAGTTCTCGCGTGTAAACTGATTGGATTTTAGATTCTGTCCTACATCATAATAAAAAGTTTGAGTATAGATTCTTCCTGAGCCATCGTTTGCATCAAAAACAACTGTAAGAGAATCTCTGTCATAATAGATTTCTATTTCTGTTGTACCGTCTGCTTTGATAGTTTTCTGATTAAAGTTCTTATTATGAAAACCTGAGAAATCCATTGCTTCTGCTTTTGTTTGCATACCAAATGTTCCAGTCATCTGCACTGAATCAAAGAGTTTATAAGTGTTCAAATCTTGTTCCTGTTTGTAGTGCTTTACTGTATATTTAATATCTGTTCGTGCAGTCCATTTTGCATAAAGAATACAATCTGATTCTGGAGAATAAGGAAAACTAACAGGATTCATTAAGCTTTCATCTGAATACCAACCTTCAAAAGTAAAACCATTTCTTGTTGTGTCTGGAAAATCATGGATGACTGTACCGTAGAAAGAATCTACAGCAGTTCCGCCATTTGTAACAAAAGACACAGAATATGATTGTATTTGTCGTTCCCATTTTGCATAGAGAGTTGTATCTTCTGAAAGCTCATACGGAAAAGAAATCTTTTCTGAAAAATCGTTGAATTTATACCAGCCTACAAAATCTGCCTTTTCTTTCTTAGTTTTCGGGCTGGTCTGAATTATGTTTGTCTTATATGAATCAATCTTTGTCCCTCCGTTTGTTTCAAAAGAAACCAGATATTGATCAATCCATTTTGCATATAAAGTTATATTTTGTTTTACTTCCAAAGGAAAAGAAACCGGAGAACCTGAATAATCTGATGATGTGTACCAGCCAATAAAGGTTGAATCTTCCTTCTGGGTTTGAGGAATTTCAGTGACTTTATCAGTACGCAGTGATTCGATTTTTGTTCCTCCGTTTGTTTCAAAAGAAACTGTGTAGAGTTTTGATGCTTCCACAAACAAAGGGTTTTCGCAGGATGTAAGGATGAGGATAAATAAAAATACAAAAAATATTGATATTCTTTTCATGGTTGACCTCCTAAAACTTCAATCCAACATTAATTCCGGCACCAAAAAGGTACGGATAGCCGAATCTGACTTGGGGTTCCAAATACAAACTGGCGGTTGAAAAACGATAGCCGGTGCACACTCCCCCACTCATTACATTTTTTAATTGAGAGTTGATAAATAAAAAGGCTTCTCCTCCTTGAGCTTCTATGAAAAATCCGGAAACTGGGCGACCGTTCATAGCTGCAAAATAAAGGCGCATTGTAGCAAGGGTTTCAATTGTGAGGATCTGGTTTTGAAGCTTTGCACTTTCTTTATCGTAGCTAAGATTAATTCTGGCGCCCAAAGAAAACTTTCTGCCTAGACTAAAATCAAATAAAACAGCAGCGCCTGGGGCAAAATAGTCTGGCGAGTTTCTGTTTATCTCTGCGCCTAATCCGACTGCAACTTTTTTGTAAGTTGGAGCTCGACCCAATAACTGTTCTGCTTTTTGAGAATACGCAAAATCATAAGATTGTCTGAAGAGATATGAACCTTGTTTTACATCGAGCATGCGAACTCTGAGGGTATAACCGTTATTGAATTCTTCAAGCTTTCCGAATACGACAAAGCGGGCACCTAGGCGTTCTGCTACAGAAACAATTGTCTGTTCGCTTACAACTCCAGAGTTTTGAAACTTCATTTCTTTTTCAACCTTGTCCATGTGTTCTCGAGTCACAATTGTGATTAATCCGTCTTCGGCAAAAATTGAATCGGCCAGTTGTTCGCGTAAATATAAGGTCATTTTTGCTGAGGAGCTTTCAAAATCATCAATTGCTAAAATTGTGTTGGCATTGCATTTTTCTACAATGTCTTTGGCGGCATTTGAAATTGCACCATCGATATCCTGCTTGGCAAAAAGAGGAAAGAACTGTGAGATTAATAAAAGAAATGTAATAAAAAAGATCTTCTTCATTTTAATGACTCCTTGTATGGCCCTTCGAGAGCCTCAGGGACCCCATTTCTTCGAGCAGTTTTTCAAGTTGCAAGAAAGCCAGGTTTTCTGTTGTCTGAAGATTATACGAAGCAACTTTTTCACATATCCCTGAGTATGAGTACACTACTCCCTGCGGACCATTAATTGTTAATTCAAGCTGCGGTTTACTTGAATAAACAGAATTAAGCTGTGAATCATTCCAGATTACTGAGGCACTTAGTGCAAAATTTGCACAAGGTCGATTTTCAGTACTTATTATTATCCCCTTCTGAGTTAACACTTCACAGATTTTTGTTCTTACTTTATTCTGCTTGTCCCCGTACACCTGAACAGAAACAACAATCTGGCTTTTCAAAACCAAAAGCTCCTGCAATTTCTTAATTAAACTTTCCAAAACTGCCTCATACTGTCCACCTCTTTTTGGATAAACCGCGAGCGACATCTGGTACAACTGTTCATACTCCTCATAAATTGATTTTGCTTCTTCCAAAATCAGGAGCTTCTTAAAAGGTTCTTTTTCTGATTTTGAATTCTGTATAACAGAATCAAATTCAGCAGAAATAACATCCATTTTCTGTTCAAGAATCTGCCACATTTCGTCGCGTTCAATATACGCACATACGTAATACTTTCCTGTCTTCTTATTAAACCAGGCTTGAGTACAATGAACGCAGAACAAATCTACCTCGCTTGAAGTATTCAGATTCTGCACAAAATTAGATTTTTCTTTATAAACATCATTCGACTGGCGGGTATTTTGAACAGCAGAAATTTCTGTTTTGACTGTCTGTCCAAAATAAGAGCTGAGTTCTGCAAGAGCAGCTTTCTTTGCAGCACCTTCAGACTCCCCTTCTCCGCCTGCGTGAATAAAATCCTCACTCGGAAAAATCTGTTCTACATCAATAATCCATTTTGGCTCGCCCGCAAAAACGAGGGCTGAATACAAACCCAAAATGAAAAACACAATATTTCTTTTCATATCCAGCCCCCTTTATAATTAATCGTTTTCGCGAACCATTGTGTAGTTCATAAGATGTTCAATAAGCTGAGCAACAGTATCATCATTCAGATCCTGGAACGCATTCTTTATCTGCTTTTGATACAAATCCTCATCAAGCGAATAAACTACAAAATAGTTGTACTGCTCTGTGTAATCAGACTTTGCATCAAGACGAGTACGTGTCTTTGACCACCAGTCTGTTTCCTTATTAAGACCAACAAGCGTAACCATCTCAGCACGAGCAGAATAACGTTCGATTTTTTCTTCAACGTCATCAGCATCACCGGTCATAGTTGCGCCAACAAAGTCTGCAATTTCCTGTTTGATAGAAGCTGCAATTTCGGCACGAGCATCAACCTGATCGGCCCAGGTCTTAATAAAATCAAGATTCTTACCACTCTTTGGAACAATCCAGATATGCTTGTCTATACTAAGAGCCTTTTGCAAGGTTTTCTGATTAGAAGTACCCTGTACTTCGCCAACCCATTCTGGCTGAGGAATTCCCCAGGCAGTTCCTTTGTGTTCAAGAATTTCTGTAGGACCAGAAATATCCTTAACCTTTGGCTTACTGGCACAACCAATAAAAGCCAAACCACAAACCAAAACAACGGCGAAAAAGCATGTACTCTTTTTCATAAAATCCTCCTGTGCTGACTCTCGATTTTACGACAGTCAGGCTTTATATCTTAGAATATACTTTGTGTCTATTCCCACGTCACGGGAATGACTAACAATTTTTATTTAATTTTTCCATTATAACTTGGCGTGCTGTTCTTCCATAAATATCTTGGATATCTGGATTAGCGCCGTTTTGTAATAATACTTTTGCAATTTCAAACTTATTCATTATCACTGCATACATTAATGGAGTTTCAAAATACGGACCGGTTTTAGAATTAATATCACAGCCCTTTTTAATAAGTGAAAGAACTTTTTCTTTATCATTTTTACTTACAGCAAAAAGGAATTGACTTGGATATGGTCCATAAGAAATATTAATCATAGCAATTTCTCCTTTTTGACAATCAACACATTGATCTTGGTTAAGACTTCTAATTGAAACACAATGTCTACCATATTTCAGATATCTTTCAAAGGGAGCGGCTTGTTCAATTTTCTCATTGCCCAAATAAATATCTACACTTGCATGCATTGGACTATCTAGTGTTTCTTTTGCATTAATAGTCATGTAGCCAACATAACCCTTGTGCCCAGGATATGAGCAGGCTTCAAGACCATAATCAAACCATCTGTAGTATTTTGCTTTAGTTGCATAATCATCATGGCAACCTTTTTCATCTGGTTCGCCTAAAATCTTTTCCAAAAAAGACAACTTGAAATATGAAGGAAGCAAAGTATTATTGATATATATTTGACCATTTGATTTTATTGAAATTCTTTTATGACGTTTTGGAGCGTAAAATCTGGCATATAAATTAACCACAAATTTATTGTCCTTATTTTGTAAAAAACTCCCAGCCCTATATTTAAAAAGCCTGGCAGAAGCTTTTGAATCATAATAAAGCTTCTTTCCCAATTCAAAAACAATTTGTTTAGCAGCTGTCATTTCATGGCGCATACACACACAGGTTATTACAGGAGGATTCTTTGTTTCTGGATAAAACCTGATACCGATAAGCCTGTGTGTTCCACTATCTTCTGTTACAAGAAAGTCGGACTCTTTAATCTTATCTCGCAAACCACTCTGCACCTTTGAAGGAATATCAAAGGATTTTTGATTTGCATAAAGAAATAAAAGATAATTTGTGTTCATCTGGACCTCCTGAAAAATTTGACAATTCTTCCCGATGATATAGAATATACTGTGGAGTCATTCCCAATGCACGGGAATGAAAATAATTTATATTGGAAGACGAGGTGGTTCTATGGCAGTAGATTTTACAGAAAAAGCAAAACGCTACCAGGCGATTGATGAGATAATTGCTTCCGGACGAATGCTCAAATGGAATGAAATCATTTCTGAAATGGAAAATAAATACAACCTAAAAACAAGCAAAACTTCATTCTTCCGCGACATTGAAGAACTTGAAGAAAAATACGGAGCACCAATTGATACTGATATGGAGAACAATGGATATTTTTATACAGATCCCAAATACCGCCTTCCCCGCTTTTACACAGACGAGAATGCTGCAAAAGCTGCAAAGCTTATAAAAACGCTCATGGATATGGTAAAGGGCAATCCTATGTACAAGGAAGCACAGGAGGTTTTTGAATCGCTTGCTATAGAGAATCATGATTTGTCTGTTGAAAATATCAAAATAAATAAGAAACCTGATAATGACCGGATAGTTTTCGTTGGTGCTCCAAACAGGCAAATCCCTGCAGAAACCTGGCGTATTATTGATAAAGCACTGCAGGAAAACCGTATTATTACTTTTGATTACAAATCGAATACCGACAAAGAATCAAAAGGCCGCCGAGTTCAACCCTGGCAGTTAATTTATGATGACGGTAACTGGAATTTAAGTGGTCTTGATGTTGTGAAAAATGCTCCTCGCAGATATTCTTTGGAAAAAATCAAAAAACTAGAAATTACAAACGATGTTTTCCGCCTTCCAGCTAATTATGATTTTAGAAAAATGACTCGCGGTTCTTTTGGCTGTATGTGCGATGACAAATATCTTGATTACAAAATCCACCTTCACGGGTACGCTTCAAGATATGCCCAAAATAAAATCTGGGGCGAAAACCAGACAATCACAAAAGACAAAAAGAATCCCGGCCCAGATGGTGACGGAATAATTTTAAGTTTTAGGACTAACCAGCTGATGTGTGTTCAACGTTGGGTCTGGAAATGGGCAGATGAGGCGCTACCGTTGGCACCGAAAGAACTGGTGGAGGACTGGGTGGAGAAACGTAGAAAAGTGAATATGTTAAAAATATAAGATTTTTTCTTTAATTTGACATATTAAATAAGTACGTTTACAATTAAATTATTGTGAGTTGCGAGAGATAGAACCTATGATTTCAAAATTTCAATATAATCAATTTATAGAAGCAGCAAAAATAAAGGGAAAGATTACATGGACAGATATAGAGAACTTCTTTGGTGAAGATTTTCTTGATACAGAAGAATTTGATGATTTATTATATAAACTAGACGACGAAGGTATAAAAGTCAAAAATGATTCTATTACCAAAGTTTCTGATGATACTTTGATTTTTGAGAGTTATATTGATTTTGAAGATTCAAAAAAAATAACACGAAGAGAAGAACTTGGTGGTAAAAAAGATTTGAATCCGAATAAAGTATTTAAAGATTATTTAATTAATGCTCATTTTATTATGAACTACGATTTAAAGACTATTTCTAAACTATATGGGATATCAATTGAAATACTAGAAGATTGGATTTTTACATATGAGAACAATTATGAAACAATTGTTCCACATTGTTATTATTCCACTACTTTAAATACAGACTTTTTATATATACGTTCGCTTATGAATTTTAATTCTTATCGCAATTATGATAATACTGATACTAATACTTTTTTTATTGATTGTTGTTATGAAGTACCAGAAAATATTAGAAAAAGTTTTAATGACCTATATAAGAGCAAAGAAATCATAAATGAGGAAAAACTTGCTATATCATTAAAGATTTACCCGTCATTAGTTAAAGAATTGAAAAAAGATTTAAAAATTACTAATAAAAAAGATTATTTCTATAAGATGGCATTAAAAAAGATTCCAATGTGGGCCCAAAATCCTTCTCAATATAATCATAAACTAATCAGAGCTTATTTCAAAGCTTATCATCGTTTTGATGAACCTCCCACAAAAAATATGATTAAAGAAATTTGTGATACAGACAAAACCTGTTATGTTGAGAATTTCCAAGCAACTTATTCTTCTCTAAAAGCAGATGGTCCAAATACAAATGGAAAAGTTTTTATTGATGATGGAAATTATGTTCAAATATGGGAAGAAATAGAAGACATTTTATTACGATTTGAAAAATACTTTTATAATGAGGAATAAATTATGTTAG
Organism: Treponema sp.; assembly: GCA_017617145.1. The sequence continues at coordinate 10,510 of JAFZWX010000158.1, forward strand.
AAAATGTAAAACATTTAAATTATGGAGAAACAACTATATATGAAATCATAAAAAGTATTGAAAGAGATCAATATGTTATGCCTGCATTCCAACGTCAATATGTTTGGAATATGGAACAAATTGAAAAACTTTGGGATTCTATACTTTCTGATTTTCCTATATCAACATTTTTATTCTGGCATCTAGATGAAAATAATACTACTAATGAGACATTCTTCTGTACATTTATGAAAAGAATGCTTTTTAAGAATTCAAAAAAGCAGCCTGCAGATGAAACCTATAATATTCAAACAATTGATGTTTCCACTGTAGACACAGCAATTCTTGATGGACAACAAAGACTTACGTCTCTCTATCTGTCTCTTCTTGGTGATACGGAACTTTCCAAGGGGAGAAGTATCCCATACCCTTCAAAACTATATATTGAACTTGATGAAAGAAAAGTAGAAACTGATGAAGATGGAGTTAATTGTAAAACCTTCGGCATAGAGTTTACAGATAAACTTTCTATGATTTCTCCTACAAAATTTGAAGTCAAAAAAATTCTCAAAGAAAAATTCAAAGACAAAGATACAAGAAATGATGCTATCCAAAAAGAAATTCAAGTGGTTCCTGAACCAAGAAGAGAATACGCTGAGAGGGTGATGAATTTATTATGTGCAAAAATTTTTGATGAAAAAATTATCCGCTACACAGAAATATTTGGAATGCAGCATGATGATGCTCTAGAAATGTTTGTAAGATTTAATAATGGTGGAATTCCTTTAAAAAAATCAGAAATCACAATGGCTATTTTAAATGTTTATTGGTCAAATGCCCGAACGGAATTCGGCTATTTGTTAACAGGAGTATATAAAGATTTCGGAATAGATTTTATCATTCGTACAGCTTTAATGCTTTATGGCGATGTTCTAAAATCTTGTATTGATAAAACTGTTGCCTCTGAATTACGTGATAATTGGAATAAATTTTGTAAGAACTTACAAAATCTTTCAGAGTTAATACGACAACTTAATTTGAATGTAACAGATTTTTCTGACAGATGGAATGTATTAATACCAATCATTTATGAAATTGATAAAAATCCTGATTATTTGGAAAACTTAGATGGAATAAGATGTTATTTATTCAGAGCAATGTTTTTTACATATTTTCAAAATGGAACAACTACAAAGCTTGCCAAATTACGAGACGCAATAAACGAATACAATTTTTCAATTGAAGAAGATTTATTAGAACAAATAAATGAATTAAAACTAAATGACCAAAAACTGGAGGATATTTTAAATACCGACAAAGGAAAACTTACTAGAACAGTTCTTAGTGTTTTATATTCAAGAAAGAATATGAATGTTGAAAACTATGAACAAGATCATCTTCACCCAAGAATCTGTTTTGATAAAAATAAACCTATAGGTGTTTCTGACGAACAGTGGAGAGAGTGGCATAAGAATCGTGATAAATTGCCAAACCTACAATATATTTCTAAATTTAACAATGCCTATAAAAATGATATTCCTCTTTATGAATTCTTTAATACCATTGCTTCTGAGACAGAACGTCAGAATTTCATTGATACTGATTTTATTCCAAAAAATGTTTCTTTAGAAATAAAAGACTTTGGAAACTTCTATGATAAACGAAAAAAGTTATTGAAAGACAAAATTCGAGAATTATTATCTTTTTAATGTATAACTTTCAAAACCATAGACATTAAAATAGCCATCTGTTCCTATTATGAAACAGTTGCTCAAAAACTCAATTTATTTATCTCCATTCATTTCATTTTTCAATTCTTCCAAAGCTTTTATTGCCTTAACTTCACCCTGTTCAGCTGCTTTTTCGAACCATTCAAAAGCTTTCGTATAATCTTGATCAACTCCATATCCTTTTGCATACATTACACCAAGATTGTATAGTGCCGTAGGATATCCCTGTTCTGCAGCTTTTTCATACCATTCAAAGGCTTTCATATAATCTTGATCAACCCCATATCCTTTTGCATACATCCATCCAAGATTGTATTGATCCTCAGGTAGTCCCTGTTTAAAGACTTCTTTAAACGGCTCAAAAACTTTTTTGTAATTCTTTTCTTCATAAGCTTTATAAGCATCTTCTAATACAACTTCTTTTGTTCCTAATTGTATATTAGCTTTGGCACGACTTTTTTTATTTTCTTGATTATTTTTATCTTTCATATAATTTCCATTTCTTCATAATAATTGCATTACTATTATACAACTATTAGGTTATTTCACAAATTTTTTAACTGTTTTATCTTAGCATGTATCTTAGCACATCACACTCACCCCAAAAACCCTCTTCCTAGCCAAACTTTCAAACTTTCCCATCACTTCATGCATATCATCTTTTGTAAACTCCAATGCTTTTTCTTTAAAATAATCAGGTATCCCAAAAAACGCTTCAGCTATACTTCCTGCAATTGCAGCGATTGTATCACTATCGCCGCCGAGAGATATTGCATTTCTAATTACATCTTCGAAACTATCTCCCTCTAGAAATGCGGTAATTGCCTGAGGGCAAGTTCCCTGACAGCTGGAATCAAAATAATAAGAAGGACGGATTTCATCACAAGTTTTCGAAAGATTGTATTTGAATTTTTCTTGAATATAGTCTTTTATCTCTTTTTTCGTTGAGCCTGTCCTAGCAAGATAAATTGCTGCAGCAATAGACTGTGCGCCCTTAATTCCTTCTTTATGATTATGAGTAACTTCGGCAGTCCATCGGGAAACTTCTAGAGTCCGTTCAAGACTGTCAAAAAGCCAGCCGACTGAACTTACACGCATTGCAGCTCCGTTTCCAAAACTTTTATAAGGACGCGGCCATCGCATGCTAAGCCATTTTTTAAACATTCCACCATACCCGGCATAAGGATATTTTTGTGCCCAAAAGCGCAAGTTTTCAATTATCGAACTCTTTATTTCCTTTTTTCTGGCATCAAGACCTGCTTTTAAAATTCCATCACACACCGCAATTGTCATTACTGTGTCATCAGTAAAATGCGGTGTATCACAAAACAATAAAAAAGCTTTTGATTTTACTGCTGCACGCTCATAGGGCTGGCCAATTATATCTCCAATAATTGCTCCGTACATTTCATACCTCTGGTAAAAAAAATACCGCAACTCAATTCCCAAGACACGGGAATAACACATTTTCTTCTAAAATATAGATATCCAACCCTACTCCCACCTGAAAACCATTCCCTTGCAACGACTGTCGGCATCTACAAAGCCAAGTTTTTTATACAAGGGATACCCCATAGGTGCAGCCTTAAGTTCAAGAAAATCAAGATTCTGGGTTTTGCCAAATTCTATAATCTGTTTAATTACATTGCCGGCTATACCCTGGCGGCGCTTTTGAGGGACTGTATAAACGTTCATAATATTTCCAATGCGGCCATGAAGGAAACTTGGATTTGCGGGTTTTTCTAAAATCAATAGAATTGCAATTGAAATTATTTTTTCATCTTCCTGGGCTGTAAAAACAAAACAATCGCGATTAAGATGATTTTTAAAATAAGCTTCAAGTTGCTCTCGCATTATCTTTTCATTTTCTGGTGATTGCGGACCGACATCCTCGCGAAGAAATTCCAGCCGACAATTTATTATTTCTTCAAGCTGGTTCAATTCAGCATTTTTATAATCAATCATTTATCACTCCCAATAAATATTACTAAAACTGAAACAATTCTTCTACTATTACAATTTGATAAAAATTACAACACATCCTCCCCAAATTCCTCCAAATAATCATCATCGTCGGTCATAATGCTGCCATCGTCCATACGGATTCCGCCGGGGAAATCATCTTCATCATCATATCTTCCAGATCTATCAACATAAGAATCAACAATCTCCCCATCTTCATCTTCTATGAAAACATAGGTGCCCCTACCCCTGGAACTGCCAGCCCCACTGCAGCCCATAACAATCAGCGCAACAACACAAATAATCGGAATGCCAATAAAAATAAATCCTATCATACAAACCTCCTGCAGTTTGCATCTCTAGTTACTTCCCTGCTTCCACCACTGCCTCATTCCAGGTAATAGACTTAAACTTAAGCTTCACCTCATTCTGAATATCCGGGAACCTGTAAACCGTAATGGTATCGCCGGCCTTCAAATAATATTCAAATGTCTTAGGAAACTGAGTAGATTTAGACTCTGCAATTAGCGTTACACACCACAAATCCTTGTCCACATTTTTGATTGCAGCTACACAAGTCTTCCCACCGCTCACAGACTTCTCGACTGGAGTAAAATAATCGATCATAGAAACACCAAACACATCTCCTGTTCTGACCTTAATTTCCTCGGCAAATGCCACAGTGGCCACAACAAACAGCATCAACAAACAAAACAACTTCTTCATCTTAAAGCTCCTTCCCCTACCCTTCAATTTCCACAACTTCTTCTGCAATCAGATTTCCGTCGGATCCGTAGACAAGACGTTTCCTATACCAGCGGCCGTGACTATCCTGGAAAGTTTTTTCTTTTTCCATGTCCTGGCGGAAACGGTCCCAGTAATCAATCTGATCGTGAAAAAGCGATGTATAGCAGCTCGTAATTTCATGGGATGCACCGCTGATTGCAGAAATAATCCTGTTGGCCCGACGTTCTGCAAGCCACTGGCCCATCTCCCAGTCTTTACCACTTGCTTCTACCCAACATGAAAGAAAGAAAATAATAACACATACTGCCAAAACCATAATTGCCTCCTGTGCACTGAGCACGCTCCTCCCATCTTCCAACTCCTATTATACCCGTCAACAGTGCCAAAAATTGACACTGCATTTAAAATTTAACAGTGTCATTATTTGACACTCACATAGTATATAATTCTATTCAGGTATTCTCGAAAAATTTTAAATTTTTTTATGACTTTATCGCATCGTGATAAAGTGACTGTGATAGGATTGGTATCGTAAGGAGCCAAATATGAAATTTGATTTTGACAAACTAACGAAAAATGAAATGCTGCAGACATACTCTTTGATTGCAATTATTCTCTGTTGTATGCTGCTTATTTGTGATTGCCCGGTTTCGAAACAGATAAATTTTACTGTTATCATCATGCTGGCAATGGGCCTCAACTTTCTTCAAAGAAAAGATGATTCACCATTTACTCAAATAAGAACACCTCTCATAACATGTTTTATGTTACTTATGAATAAGGTAAAAACTACACTTGATTTTATAATGAAACCAGAAGTACTGGAAAATAATGATATTCTTAAACTGAACTTTGAGAACTCTCCTCTTCCGATGATTTTCTTATACATTGGTTTATTGGTTTTTGGTAGTGCAACCATATATTTGTTCTTTGAGTTTAATTCGATGAAAGAAAGAATCAGTAAAATTGAACGACTTCCATCAGCAAAAGAAAGAAATGATAAATTCCCTGTAGTAGTAATTCCTTTTGGAAAATTCCTTTGCATAATTACGTTTATCTGTGCAATTGTGGGTTCTACAGCACGACCGGTATATGAATGGATTATCTCGGGAGAAATTGATTATACATGTTTCCAAAAATATATTATTGTTGTAATGATTGATCTTATATTACACATTACAGCAATTTCGTTTTTATTTCTTTCTTTAGAGTTTTATAATTTTACCCTCACAAGAGAAAGCGGCGGCTTTTTAATTACCGAAGATAACATAATCATTAAATACAAAGGAAAAAACAAGATAATATATGTTCCGCAGAATTATAAGCTCTACATGACAAATACATTTGAGAACTGTGATTCATCTTATGAGATTCATTTTGAAGAAGGAACAACTGAGATTCCACCTCTTAAATTCAAAAAAAGTATGCCACAAATTTTCTACCCTTCTTCTCTGGTTTCTTTACGAGAATACTCCTTGTTTATCAAAAATCATAATCCTTTTGACAATACAGCAACAATACAAATGCTGCTTAATAATCCTGTATTCAAAATTATTGATGGCTGTCTTGTTAATACAAAGAACAATACCCTGCTCTTCAAAATTGAACACAAAGAAACTGAGTTCAAAATTCCGGACGGTATTGAACGCATCGGTAAATATGCTTTTGATGATCTTCTTTTATACAAAGCTTTCAACTCAGATGAATCAGTTCAGCAGGAACTAAAAGAGAGATATAACAAATACATCAACTTTACAAATGGTCGTGACAAGGAATACGAAAAGTTTGGTAACTCTGCAGCATCCAATCGTATACAGCTTAAAAAGATTTCTTTCAATAAGAATATCAGTTATGTTCATCCCGATGCTCTTGAACTTGCAACAGGATTGAGAGAAATCTTTGTTCCCGAAGATTCTGATTTTGATATTTCAGAAATCAATCCTTCAAGGCCATATATTAAGTATCTTGGTAAAGGCAAAAAGATAACACACAGAATGATAGAAAGACTTTTGCATATTCATGAAAAAATCAAATCAGGCTGCTATCCAAATTCAAAACAACTTGCCTATGATCTTGAAACAAGCGAACCAACAATAAATCGTGATATTGAATACTTGAGGGATTCTCGTGATGCCCCTATTCAATATGATTTTACAAATCGTGGTTATTATTACACACAAGACTATGAATTATTTTTCGAAAAATAGGAAGACATATATGAAAAATAAGATATTACCGATTTTACCTGTTGTTATAATTTTTATGCTTTTTATTCCATTACCTGCTGTTTTAATTTATGTTTTGTTTGGACTTGATGTTGCAGCCTTATTGTTTTGTACAGGCTGCAAACTGTTCATGAATATAAAGAACAAACAACTTGAATGGTTCCCAAGCTTTGCTCTTTTCTGGAATCTTTTCACACTGGGAGTTCTCATTGCTTTGACAAGAATTATTTTAAGCCAAAGAAATCCGGACAATGTAAACAAAGTTACAAATCTTATATTTTCTAACGAAACAACTATTACAGAAACTATTATTGATGTAATAGTCTTCTTATGCCTTACAACGGCTGGTCTGCTTATAAATTCCAGTGAAAAAAAGAGAATCAAAACAATATGGGAAGAAATAAAACAAAAAGGAATAAAAGAAGACATGGAATTTTATAGCAGCATGGATGGAGTCATAAAGTTTGCCCACGGAACTTTTACTGCTATTTTGTTTATTACCGTTGTCATTTTCCTTGGCGGTACATTAATTGATAATCTTCAATTTGGAAAACCAATAATTACATGCATAGCAGGAAATCTAAAACAAGCAATGGGAATAAGTATAATCTTTCAGGCGTTAGTTCTTTTCTTTACGTTTCTTTGTGTAACATGTTTTTATAAAGTACAAGAAAAGTATATGAGGGAAGAATAAGTGCCACCCTTTGACACCCCAAAAAACTATGCTATAATACCCTCATGACCCAAAAACCAAAAGAAAACCATACAAAACCATTACGATTATTCAGAATAGAACAGGCAATTCAGAACATGAGCTATCCGAGCGTAGAGAGGCTTATGGCAGAACTGGAGGTTTCTCGCCGGACAATCCTTCGCGACATAGATGAGCTTAAGATTTACTACAATGCGCCAATCGAATACGACAGAATAAACAAGGGCTATTACTACAGCGACAACACCTACTTTGTAAAAAACATGATGCTCACCGAAAGCGAGGTTTTTGCAGTAACAGGGATCCTGCCGCTCATGGAACGATACAACAACACTCCGCTCAAAAATACGATCAACAAAGTTTATGAAACTCTTTCGCAGATGCTGCCAAATCAGGTAGAAGTTCAGTCCAGCTTTACAAGCGATGTAGAGTTTATTGCAGACCCAATTCCCGTAATTCAGGAAGAAGTTTTCAACGCGGTTTTCAAGGCAACCAAGCTGCACAAAATAATGAAATACGATTACCGCTCAATAAGTTCAACAGAATATAAACCGCACGAGCTTTATCCGTATAAGATTTATAATCAGAAAGGCGACTGGTATATCCTGGGCTATTCACCAAAGCATCATAAGTTTGCAACGTTCACGCTGGCCCGAATGAAAAACATAGAACTTGGTGACGACTTTAAGCCCGACCCCGACTACAAAAAGAAAGTTCACATTGACCCAAACTTTGGCATCTGGAACAACGAATCCAAGCCGCAGAAAATCGAACTGCTTTTTGATAAATCAATAAACACCTATATCCTGGAACGCACCTGGCACAAAAACCAGAAGTGCCGCCAGAACTCAGACGGAACAGTATCCCTAAGCTTTGAATCAAACCAGATTCAGGAGACCCTGTACTGGACCCTAAGATTCGGCGCCGCAGTTACAATCTTAAACCCGCCCGAACTAAAAGCCATGTACAAGGATGAAGTTAAAAAGATGGAAAAGAAGGTAAAGGATCTCTAAAAGTGTCTGGTAAAATGGAACTTCAAGAGTAAGCTTCCAAAAATAAACCACAGCACAAAAGTCAAAGGAATAATCAATTCAAACATAGTTTTTCTCCCATAATTTTCGTTATCTGTGATTAATTATAAAACATCAAAGTGCCAAGGAATGGCATTGTGAAAAAAGTTTAATAATTTTATAATTTTTTTAAACTTTATTAAAAATATTTTGTTGCTCTCACCTTTTGATAGCAGTATCATATATATTAATAGGTATGAAAGATAAACTAGATTACATCGCAATTGATTTTGAAACCGCTAATACTTACAGGAATAGTGCCTGCTCTGTTGGGCTTGTACGCTTTATTGATGGCAAAGAAGTCGATTCCTGCTATACCCTAATCCACCCAGCTAAAATGTATTTTATTCCTGAATGGACTGAACAGATTCACCATATCTCATACAACGATGTTCGTAATAAGCTCTACTTCCCGGAAATCTGGGATACACTTGTTATGCCTTTTATTAATCAAACTCCTGGAGTTCCTCTTGTAGCTCATAATGGCAACTGTTTTGATATGCCGGTTATCAAAGGCTGCTGCGATTACTATGGCATGGCCCTCCCCCAGTTTGAATATTTTGATTCCCTTGTAATCGCACGCAAAACCTGGCCCGAAATGAAATCTCATCATCTTACAGATCTTGGCGCTCACTTTGGAATCGAATATTTAGCACATGATGCTCTTGAGGATTCCCGTACATGCGGACAAATCATTAAGCTTGCTGCAGATAAATGGGGTGTAAACACTGTGCAGGAGCTGCTACAAGCCTGTAAAACAGAAACAAGACACTTCTAATCACTCTCACAAAATGATAGCGTTTTCTCAAAATCATGCTATAATATGAGTATGAGTAGAAAACTAAGCGAAGTCGAAAAAGAACGTAATAAATTAATGCGTGAAGAAAGGCAGACTATAGAGCATTCTCAGGCTGATTCACAACTTGATGATCGCTGCTATGAAATTCTCCAGATTCTTAGAGATGTAAATGAAAACACTGAAGTAAAATACAATTCAAAGTATTTTGCAAAACACTTCAAGGTTTCGGAACCTACAATTTTCAGACTCATTGAAAAACTGCGAGGCATGGATCTTATTAAAGACAAGCAGGTAAATGGAAGTTATGCAATCAATACTGATTTTGAAGAAGATTTTTATTCAGATGATATCAAGAAAAATATTGCCCTTGTTGCAAGCCTTAGAGGTCTCTTACAGCAATACAAAGGCACTCCCCTATTTGACAGCGTAACCAAACTCATATATTTTCTCCAGCCAGAAGTTGCAAAGAATGATGCTGTTCTTTCTTCAGGTCGTGTTATTGTCCCTCCACAGATGGAATTCAACATTGATGTTCGTAACTGGGACCGCGTTTATAGAGCTCTTAATTCAAACCAAAAAATCCGTTTCCGCTACACAAAATCATATACCAATCAAGACAAGCAGCGTATCGTTTGCCCATATCAACTGATTTTGGAAAACGGCACAGTCTATGTATGGGCCTACAGTGAATATGCCCAAGTCACATTGATGTATGATTTGAACTTTATGACAGACATTGTTATCTTGAATGAAAAGTTCAAGCTGCCAAAAGACTTTGATATAAACAACTACAGTGGCGGAGGACGATTAGGAGCTTTTGCCGGCGATGATATTGAAAAGTTCAAAATCCGTTTCACTGGTTATGCCAAAGAATGGATCAAAAACCACAAATGGGCCGATGATCAGACCATGAAGGAAGATGAAGAATCAACAACAATCACATTTTCTTCAAGCCAATTTGAAAAGGTTTATGAAAACATCTTAAGCTGGGGAAGCCAGGCTCAACCACTCTCCCCTGCCCGCCTTGTAAAACGCTGGAAGGATGAAATCAAAGCTATGGCAAAAATTGCAGAGGGAGGAAAAAAATAATGTCGAAAAAAGATTTTACACAACAAGCTAAACCCGTAAAAGAACCAAAACTCACAGTACCACAGATTATAGAGTATTGTAAGAATGAACTTGGAATAACGTTCAATATTATGGATGAACAGAAGGCGACCGAGTTCCTTCATAAAAACAATTATTTTTTCAGAATCAAACAGTATACCGAAATTTGCACAGACAAAACAAAAAGCGGAAAATACAAAGGACTTGATTTTGGTCACCTTGTTGAACTTTCGACTATTGATATGTTCTTGCGAAAGCATCTTTTAAAAATGACAATTGACCTGGAGCACTACCTTAAAGTTAATCTTGTTAATGATTGTCAGACAAATCCGGACGATGACGGCTATGGAGTTGTAAAAGCATTTTTTGAAAAATATCCTTATATTCAAAAAAATGTTGCGAGCGGAAATAATTTTTCAAGCTACAGCGGTATGGATATAGAACAGTGCCTGGCCTTCCCTGCTGTTTGGAATATTGTTGAGCTATTAGGCTTTCATGATTTTACATATTTCTATACATTCTATTACGATTATTTCCATTTGAAATCTGAATTCAAAAGTCATATTGATTCAATCCGTCGAATAAGAAATGCTGCTGCACATAATTCCTGCATGTTATGTAATTTTAAACCGGGGAAGTTTCCTTTTGATACAGAGATATCTTTTGAACTTGCGGGTGCCAGGCTAGAAGGAGTTGCCCCGGGAACTATGACCGCAAATCTCAAAATTCCTTTGTTAAACGACTTTGCTGTAATGCTTTCGGTTTACACAAGACTCATCACTTCTCCAAAAGTAAAGGAAAAAACTTTTGAAGAAATTAAGGACTTTTTTGATACGCGAATGGTCTTACATAAGGATTATTTTGAAAAATTTACAAACATCAAAAATGCATACCGATTTGCGCGAGCCTTACTGGATTATTATTCATAAAGCTTGGTCTTATCTCTCCACTCTCCCGGATAATAATACTCATAATCATCGCAAATCCGTTGCATGATTTTATACGCAATATGAATAGGCACCTGGGCCAGAATAGGATTTGCATACATTTTACGAAGCTCTTCGGGAGACATTGTTGGCTCTTGAACAGTTTCAACTCTTGGATGATTTGCTCCAATAAGCGAGTCCACTCCCCTTTGTTTTTCAATTCGCTTCCTTCTTATTTCTGCATTAAGTACGGCATATCGTTCAATAAGCAAAGGGTCAATATAACCAGCACCAACGCTACCTACAGCTGTGACTAACATATCAATACCTCAGTTTAAGTATAAGATCAGGGGCTATCATGTTATGATACTTATGTAATAGATTTTTTGCTTTTAAAATGATAATATAAAAATGACTTGTAAGGTTAAAAAAGAAGTCCGCGGTCCCTATTGGTGCAAAGCACCCACTGCGAATGCAGGAGAAGGATTTCCGCGGCTCACGGTTTAAATATAACAGTCTTTTACGTAAAAATCAACAGGATTTTTTATAAATGACACAGGATTTTTTATAAATGAATAAACAGTTCTATTCAGAAATTGAAAACAGTTTCTCAGCATCAAGACTATCTGTATATAAGCAAGATGGAGCAGATGATATCACTTGTATTGCAAGATATCTTTATAACATTGAAGTTTGTAAAAGTCTTTATTCTTCTTTGAATATTTTTGAAGTAACATTCAGAAATTCTATTGATAAAGTTTTATGTACAGTAGCAGGTGCTGATAATTGGTATGACATTTTGCCTCTCGACGCAACATCAATAAAAAATATAAATGATGCTAAGCATAAGATTCAAAAAAAGGGAAAGCCCATTACACATGATAGAATTGTTTCAGAGCTAACTTTTGGTTTTTGGACTTCTTTATTAACCCCAAGATATTCTCAGGCTTCTTTCCAGAGTAAAATTATAAAGACTTGTTTCAGAAGTATTCCAGCTTCACAAAGAAACATCAAAAACCTGCAAACTAGGTTCGATAGAATCCGTATATTAAGAAACAGAGTTTCTCATCATGAACGAATTATTCACTGGAAAAACTTAAACAACCAACACAATGAGTTACTTGAAAGCATTAAATGGCTGGACAGAGCATCGTATGAACTTGCTTGCAGTTGTGACAGATTTTCAAAAGTTTATGCAAAAGAATTCAAATTATATAAAAAGTATGTAAAAAGACACTGGAACAAATATAAATAAAAAAGGAATCAAAAGCTGCGTTTATTGGACATATCTTATCATGTTGTGATATAGAATTCCTTAAATAACATAATTATTGTTTTGAGCCTTTTTAAATATTTAATTCTGTAATGATTGGGAAATGATCAGAAATAGTAGTATGATAATCTTGAAAAGAAACTTCTTTATAATTACCAATTTTTATCTGCGTAGTTCCATCTCTTGATATATGAAGGACACCAAGTACAAAATCCCACGGATCATTCGGGTTATCATTAAAAGCTTGTTTTCTAATTCTGTTTTTGAGGTTAGAGTTGAAAATAAAGTGATCCATTGCGTTTCCCATTTGACCTGCTTGTGTTAAAGTAGTCTGGGTCCCCTTCCCTGTTGTATTTTCATCATCTAATAACCAGTTAGATAAAACGTGATTATCTGAAAAATGTTTTGAAAGTAAATCATCACTGAAATTAAAATCACCACCAGCCATTATATAAGCATCCGGAAATTGATTATCCAGATAAGTCAGCAGCTGTTCTAAATTTCTTAAGTCCTCAGCATGTTCGCTACCTTCAACAATTTTTGCATTACCATCTGAAGCAAGATGAACATTTACCAAAATAAGTTCCTTGGAACCTGTGCCAAATTTGATAACTTGGAAATTATTATTCCTGTTCTGATAGCTCCAGTAATCTTTTGTAATATCTTCTACCCTATTTCCAAAAAGAGCAGGCCTATAAAAAACTGCATTATGTAAATTTCGATTACAATTTGAATAAGATTCTGTTGATATTACAGAAACATCGTTTCCAAGAAAAGATGTAAGATCATTTATAAAGTTTGGTTCAAACTTATAGACTTCCTGAAGCGTTACAATATCAACATTGTTATATTCAACAATTTCTTTTAGAGCTTTTTTCCATTCTAACCATTCTGCTGAATCAAGACCTCCCCATGTACGGAGACTGCAGACATTAAATGACATTATTTTCATACTTTAAACTCCATAAATCTCTTATAAATAGGAGGAATACTAACTTTCCAAGTGTTCATAAAATTAAACTGCAAGAACAATCTCCAATTTAGAATACATTATGTGTCTTGTTAGCATAATGAGAACTGTATTTGACCGCCATTCTTTCTTCAACTATTATATTCTTTTCTTCAAAAGTTTTCTGCATTCTTTTATAAAAGAATCTTTTTTAGAAGCTTTTGCAACTCTAATATTGCTAGGATTCATTAGACGTATTCGTTTTCCAAATTTATGTCCTTGAAAAATCCATCCATCTTTTTCAACATAATTAAACCAGTTATCATCTTCTGATTCTAATTCACGTTCTTTGTTATTCTTGAATTGTAAATCTTCAATTGAATTTTTTTTCTCTATTAATAAATTAATTATTTGAAATAATACCTTGCGTTCACTTAAAGAATTAATATCTTCCATTCTTACATATCTCCTTAGAATTTAACATCAATCTCATAGACTGTTTCTTCAAAAGTATGCAAAATCTTGTTATAACCAGATTTTAGAGAAACATTTAATGCTTGTAATCCTAAAACTAATTCTCGACTTTTATTAAATTCAGAGGACATGTTTATTGAAATCTTTTGCGATTTAATGAAATTTGTATTATTAGGATTTCTCTTTTCTAATAATCCTTGAATATCCAAATTATCTAGCAAACCATATTTTTCTGCTATCATTTTTGCTTTTTCATAACTCGCAAGTGAATACGTTCCATCATAGGTTTCTTCTCTGATATATTTCAACTTCTTTGAATTTGAGTTAGAGCTATGATATTCTGCATCTATTCCAACTAATTGTTGCTTCTTGTTTTTCTTATCTTCACTCTTAACAGTTTTATTCACTTTTGTACTTAGAGTTACATTCTTTTCAATTGACTCGTAGCTGTTCTTATATGAATATGTTTTAAAAGATGTTGCTCCCAAAAATTGTAATATTTCTGAAAGACATTGTGCTTTTGAATTAATGATTTCTTTTTCTGCTTCATCAAAACTTAAATATACATTATTTAAGAATGGATTCTTTATAAATACATCACCTTCCACAGGAATCATTGTACCTGAAATCTTAATATTCTTGTTTTTTACAAATTCTTCAAAATCTTCGGGATAATATTTTTTTACTGCTACAGGCCAATTGATCTTTTTGTTTTTTATGAGCTGTGCCTCAGAATCCCACCCTGTTAAAAAAATTACGTCATCTGCCATTCTCTAAATCTCCATTGTTTATAAATTTGCCAATACATTATTGATAATAGCTTCTGCATCTTTGCTTATTTTATCATTAGCCCTAAGTTTTATAGAAAACCACGGACCTTCATCGATAGAATTTGGTTCAAGTTTAAAATGATACCGAGCCTTTTTTATAGCTGCTCTCAATTTCTTATCATCCGACATAAAAAAAGCTAAATTAAAACCATATTTTATATAATAGCCTAACCAGATTTTTACTGGTTTGTTAGAAATATCATAAAAAACGCCAGAATATTTTCGATCAAAATTAGTATAAAAAAGGCAGAAATCTTCCTCTGCTTTTCTGTTTATATCTCTTTTGGTTCCATTCTGCACTGGAGTTTGCATTAATAATTTCATAATATGAAGTTTTTTTATAAATCGCATAATCCAAACCTTTTATAATATTATACTTCAGAACATTTCATTTGTAAAAAGAATTTCTCCATATAAGATACACCTTAGCATTTTGGCAACATGAAGATTTTACTAAATTTTTAATTTTTTAAATAATCACCCCCTGATGATACACAGCCCCATATTTAGACTCCTTATTCTCATACCCACAATCACTATGCCAATGCCCAAAGAACCACTTCTTGTACTCAATCATCCCGTCAACTTTATCATTAAACACCACGGTTGAATCTTTCAATACTTCCTTCAGGTGCTTTTCATTTTTGAAAAAATCATCTGTTTCGGCTATGCCTGCACTAGAGCCAGTATGTGACAAAACATAATCAAACTTGCTGCCACAAGAAGCAATTTTCGCGAGGCAAGACGCTTTCTCTTCTTCACTCCACTCTTCCTGCGGCCACCAGGATTCGTGTGGGACACGCCAGGCTTTATCTTCGCTCATTGCACCGCCAAGAACAAGGAAGCGTTTTTCCTCAATCGTGTAAACTTCACCACGGCGCAAATAGAACACGTTATCACTTACCTTCAAAACCTTCGCCCCAAACATCTCCACTTCAGGCAACTTTTCAATTACATCATAATTATCATGATTTCCCTGAACCGCCAGCACTTTGAAAGGCTTCTGGTTATACCACTTGAGAAGATATCTGTCTGTATGATCATACGGATGGATCCCGTGCTCATCAATTTCACAATCAGAGCTCCAGGGCAGGCCAAAATCGCCGAGTACAATGGCAACAGTTATGTCATGATAATCTACTCCCTGCTCCATGCAGCAGAGTTTCATGTTTTTGCTGGAGAGATTGGACATATCTGTTGTGTTGTGCGTGTCACCGGTTATGTAAATCATGCGATTACCCCTCTACCCTTTACAAACAAAATCCCATTCTTTTAGCACCATCGGGATTTTCAAGCTTTTCGCTTTTACACATCTCGTGGATTTCGGCTATGTCTGGGCGTTCACCATTGATCACTTCGTTCATGGCTACCTTGCGGACGATATTGTCAATCTGGCCGCCGGAAAAGTCGTAGTCGCGGGCAAACTCGGCGGCGTCTTTTTCATCAAGCCAGCCAAGCTTGTTCATCCAGATAGAAGTCTTGGCTTCGGTCGAAGGATTTTCAAACTTAATCTTGAACAAAAAGCGGCGTTCAAAAGCAGAGTCCATATTTGAGGCAAGGTTTGTTGTGGCAATAAAAATGCCCTGAATACTTTCAAGCTCTTCAAGAATGATATTCTGAATAGCGTTTTCGGTCTGGGCACAGTTGCCGGCATTAGAGTCCTTTCGCTTGGAAATCAAGGCATCGGCTTCGTTGAACAAAAGAATTGGCATGAGTTCGCCCTTCTTCTGGGCAATTTCGCAGGCGTTTTTGTAGCTGGTAAAAATCTTTTTGATTCTCTTTTCGCTTTCGCCAAACCAGGCAGACTTGGCCTCGCTGATATCAACATGAACAATTGAACGGCCGGTTTCCTTGGCAATCTGCATTACAGATTCGGTCTTGCCGGTTCCTGGGGCACCGTACAACAACACTGCTACACCAACTGGAAGTCCGTCGTCACGCAGACGCTTTTGAATACCACGGAGCTTGTCTTCCTGCAAGGCATTCTTGAGTCGGTCAATATCCTTTTGATTTTCCTTGCTATAAAAAAGAGTTTTTGACTTTATGGCATCGGTCTTGATGAGATTCTTTTCGTTAATTGAATCTGCAAAAAGAAAAGCCTTTTCGCCAAGTACAAGTTTTTTACCCTTGTCGGTAAGAGTGACTGTGGCATCGGAAAGATTTCCCTTTTGTGAAAATTCAAGAAGCCCCTTCTTAAACAGTTCATGAGTTTCGTCCATCATTTGAGAAGCTACGGTGTATCTTTTTCCGCCGTCATATAAATCGCCAATTGTAGAACTTAGGTTAGACTCACCGCCTTTTACCACATCATTTGCAACATCGTACAAAAAGAATCGGTTCTTCTGATTTTCAATTTCGGCACTAACACGTTGAACCATGGGAATGTCGCGGTGATTTTCTTCGTATCTCCATAAAATACGATGAATAGTTCTTTCGCTAAGATTCTCATCCAAGCGCGATTCATAACGTTCGGCAAAACGACACAAAAAATCAATTTCATCAATTTCCTGTTTTTCAGGAGGAATATATTCCGTATTGTTATAAAGAGAATCACAAAAATCTCCCTGTGGATAAATACAGTCACGATTTCTTCGCCATTCGACAAAGCCCCTGTCGACAAGAGTTTCCATATCTTTTTTCCAGCTCATAATTGCCATTGCCGGAACAAGAAGAATATCTGCCGCATCACTAACCGAGGTGCTATCATCATTTTCAATAAAATGTTCACAGGTAATGCACAAAAGCCAAACCTGATTTTGAGTTAGCTTGTACAAATCCTTTAATCGTTCAAATGCTGTCAGATATTTCTGAGATTTCTTTGGATTTAATTTTGATTTTCTAAGTGCTTCAAACACGCACGACATAGCCAATGGAATATTCCATCTGATTTTCTTTGCATTAACCTTAACTTCATTTTCTTCGTTCATAATTTCACCTCTCAATCTACACATATAAATATAGTGGGTGTGACTATCATTTTATGATATTGTTCAGAGATTTTTGGGTTATTTTTGATTATATAAGGAGTCGGTGCCTGGGTCATTAAAGTTGTGATTTAATGCCTTATTGCATAAACTACAGCAATACTTTCCAGGATGATTGGCACTACTCCAAGAACTACATTCCAAAGACTTATGAAGCTTACAGGAAAGATTGCCTGCCATACTGTCATGTTGTTGTAAAGGACATTCACAAGGCAGCCACCGACCATGGAAACTAAATACATAAAGATTAAGGCTTTTGCAAGGCCTGCAATGAATTTGTCTGAACCGTCCATGTTGCTGCAAAAATCAACGTCTTTTCGGATTTTGTCTTTTTGCTCGGCAGCTTCTTCCGGGGAAATTTCTCCTTTAGAAAGACGGTTATCTACGTCAAACATACGCTGTGGCATTGCATCTAATGAAAATCTGGCCGCTGTTTCTACTACTCGTCCGGCGCCTCTTTTTACCAGAATATATGTTCCTGTTAGCAGCATCACAGCAAGAACAATGTTCACAACACTATTAAAATTGAGTATTTCAATGTACTTATATAAAATGCTTCTTGTATCTGTAAGAATAGTTCTGGTAAATGAAATTGCGATGGCAAGAATCCACAAAGATAGAAAAAGTAAAACTCGTGGTAATGTCCTGAAATCTTGAGGATATTTTATAGTCATACCAAGTACCAAAACTGAAACCATCCACACAATTGCGTACAGAATATCAACCATGAGCGCAGGCATTGGGATAAGCAACAGAATCATACAGGCGATAAAGCCTGAGATTCCCAAATAACGAAAGAAAAACTGCAGCATTGTTTCCTCCATAAGAATTATTCTATTCTTAATTATACGGAGGTGCGCTATCATTTTGTGATATTGGGAAAAATTATATCATAATAATATTTCAGATGATTTTTCCGAAAAAATGTATTATAATAAAATATATGGAGGTACCGTATGTCTTATGCAGTTTTGGAAAAGCAAATACAAGCTTTGCCGGAAGAATATTTGGAAGAAGTCTCAAATTATGTTCAGAAATTGCTGACAAAGATTGCCTCACTAAAAAATGAGAACACTACGACTTTATCGGGTTTAAAGCTCGGACTTGCAGAAGGCCAGTATAATTATCCTGATGATATTCATGCAGGTGAAGAAATTATTGCCGATGCATTTGAGGATTATCTATGAAAATCCTTCTAGACACACATCTTCTTATTTGGATTCATACAAATACCAGCAAACTTCCTAAAGCATTTCTCCCCTATGCTCAGGATCCTAATAATCAATTCTATTACAGTTCTGTAAGCATCTGGGAAACACAGATAAAATATACAAAAAATAAAACTTTATTTCCTATTTCTGGAGATATACTCGACAAATACTGTAAGCAAGCTGGAATGAATTCTCTTCTTGTAAAACCAGAACATTCATTCTTACTTGATACACTCACTTATTCCAATACAGCCCCAAGAGAGCATAAAGATCCTTTTGACAGACTTCTTATTTGTCAGGCTAAATCAGAAAACATGCTTTTCCTAACACACGATGAACTCTTGCCATATTACAATGAGCCTTGTGTAAAATATATTTAATCCCTAAATCTTCACCACTACCCCAACAACCGGATAATAAAGCACCTTAGCCAATACTTTCTTACCAGCTGCGAGCAAGGCCTTTTCATAGCATTCCAGCTGACCTTTGTATTTGCCGGCGTGGACATCGCTGTCTTTGTTTATGAGGTTTTCTCTTGTGCATGGGGAGGTTTTGTAATCTACAAGGACGCAGCCTTCAACGGTTTCCCAGACAAAGTCCATGCTTCCTGTAACTATCTGACCATTTTTAAGCTGATGTTTGAATGGCAGTTCGTGGTACTCGTTCTGGGCAGGGGCATAATTTTGGGTAAGCCATTCCTTCAAAGCATCCCATGAAGCCTTAATTTCTCCAGTATTTGGCAGATTACTTTCAAAGCCCCAGGCCTTTACCATTTCTGCAATCTGCGCATCAGTCTTATGATCTGCTACACAAAAAATGTCGTGAATGCAGGTACCAAGGGCAGCCGGGTCATAATTATCGTTTTTGATTACGGTAATAGGTGTGCCACAATCAATCGGATTAACTGTAATCTTATCGCCTTCTATACCGCTTGGGCTCAGGTTTCTGTCTAAAGGATTTTTGGCTGAAGTACCGGCGAGTTTTACAGTAGTTTCTTTTTCTTTCTCGCGTCCATATTTAATGTTAATATCTGCATTTGGAAGCCTGTCTGCAAAAACTCCTGCATTAAATAAATCACAGGAAGCCTGTGAATAATCGCAGGTAAAATTAAAGCCCATTTTTGTAAATGCATCTAATGGTTTTGGGTTGTTACCTTTTCCATTTAATGCCAGAATAAGCTTGTCTCTTGGACGGGTCATAGCTACATAAAAAAGTCGCTTCATTTCTTCTGTCATTCTTGTTTTTATTGCGGTATAGCGGTCTGTTTGTTGAATTGGTCCAAGCCATTCTGGAGATGCTTTAAAAGAACCAAAGATATTAGGAAGAACACTTATGACAACTTCCGGAAAAAGTTCCTCTTTTGAAGGTGCTTTGGTCCTTATGAAATGTGTTCCAAAATATTCGCGCAGAAGCATTCTATATTCGTTCAAGAAATCATATTCACAACCCAGGACAATAACTGTTTTCCATTCCAAGCCCTTTGACCTATGGTATGTAAAGAATTGAACACCTTCGGTTGCGCCTGAAACAGAAATATCGTGAGTTTTAATATAATCAATAAAGCCTGTAATTGAACTTGGTATATGCATTTGCGCACAATAATCTTCATAAACCGGAGCTGCATTTATAATTGCATGAAGGATTTTAGTAGAATCTGCAACATCATTAAGCTTTTTTGCAACATTGTATAAATCAAGCTCAACAATAAGCCCCTGGACCATAGCCGAAATTGATTGCAGCCTATAATCATCTCGTATTTCCAAAACCTTTTTTACCAAAGGAATATCATCATAAAACATATCCCCTTTTTCATGATTGGAATTAAACTCAAGCTTGTCATCTATAACCTTTTCAATTTTGTAATCTGGTTCGGTTAAAAAAGCTATATGTGCTTTTGGATATTCGGCTCGTTCATCTTCAATAAGCTCAAGAATCGCAATTACAAGTCGTACTGTATAAGCACCAGACAAGGAATCGTCAGCAATAAAAACTGGAACATCTTTTGCGCGTAATGCATTTGCAACATCTTTGAGATGATCATTGTTTCTTGCTAATACTGCAATATCACTTGGTTTTTCACCCTGATTTATTAATTCAACAATATTTGCAGCAATATTAACTGCTCTGTCTTTGCCATTCTTTTCGGTGAGCCACCAGAACCCAACCTCGCCTTCATCAGTTCGTACAGGCTCAAGATGAACATCTAGCTTTTCTTCGTCTGTAACTTTATTAAAGACTTTTTCAAAAACTGCATTAGTAAAGTTTACAATCTCCGGAACAGAACGCCAGCTATTGCCAAGGATTTTTGTTGAACAGCCATCAAGACCTTTTGCCTCGTTGTCTTTTACAATATCCATAACAGAGGTTGTAAGTTCTGTATCGGAACCGCGGAAACCATAAATGGCCTGTTTTTTATCGCCAACCCAAATACTGTTGTCTACAATTTCCGAAAGCTTATCAAAGATTTTTACCTGAATAGGACTACAATCCTGAAATTCATCAACAAAAACATATTTGTAAGTTGCCTTTATATCAGCTGCAACTTCATCGTTCTGTAGCAGCTCATAAAACATTTTTTCCATGTCGGAATAGTCAATAAGATGATTTCCCTTTTTGAATTCTTCGTACTGTTTTGCTCGTTTTTCGGCCAGTTTAAAAATCAAATCAATATAATCATTTACCAGGCAGTGAACTTCTTCTGTTGCATATAAATCGCTCAAGTCATTTGCAATTTCGGCAATATCGTCTTTAAGTTCATCAAAGGGGAGTTGATTAAGAAACTCTAATACACTCTGAGCATATAAGAGCGAAGCAGGATTGCTTGATTCAAGATTACGTTTCTGGTTATTAATTGCAACCATAAGTTCTTCCTGCTCATCAGATTCTGTAGCATTGTTAGCAATTTCGGCCTTATCTAACAGACTTCGCAATGCTTCTTTATTTACCTTTATATGATGTTCTCCGTGAAGAAATTTCTTAGTAACATCTTTTGAATACTTTATGCTGTTCTTAAAATCTTTAATTGTGTAACTTGTTGCATACTCAAAAATTTTATTTAAATCATTTTGCCAGAATTCTTCCTCATAAAGAGAAAACTCTTTCATAAAATCTTTCAAACATGTCTGGTCCTTTTCCTCTAAAAGATCTACAAGCGACCGAGCCATAAAAGTCTGCTGATTTTCTTCTGTGATGATGTTGAGTTTTGGGCTAATTCCAAGAACATACCAGTACTTTATAATCAAACTTTCTGCAACACTATGAATTGTTCCTATAAGTGCCTGATCCAAACGGTCTGCCTCTGGAAGAAGATTGTTCTCATAAAACATAGCCTTGGCTTTTTCTTTGAACTCGGCGGCAGCTGCTTTTGTATATGTTGTAAGAATTACGTTCTCGGGTTCAACAAGTTTATTTTTAACGGCATCGGTCAAAATCTGAGTAAGAGTATGAGTTTTACCACTTCCGGCACTGGCACTAATATATTTTACGTTCTTCATTTTTAATCCCTCCTACTTCCTGCTCTTTAACAAATCAAGGTTTTCATCTGGATACGGACCTTTTTTACGAGTCTTTTTACTATCTTTGTCATAATAATAGTCTGGAGGCAAAAGTTCTTGTTTTTCATAAATCTGTTCATAATTAAATTTTCCTTCTTCCAGATTACTCGTTTCTTCAATACTTCCGTCAAAGATCTGCTCTTTACGATATTCATAGGTATTCTGCAGTTCTTTTAAAAGCTTCTTGGCTTTACGATCAGACGAAACATAAACCTGCTGAAGATTTATACCATCAGATAAAAAATTCTGGCAGGAAATAAACCTTGCTTCCGAAATTATAAAATAGGCAAGCGCTTTTACAGTGACTTTATATTCCTTTTCAACAAGCTCCTTGTACAAGGCAAACTGAACAGATTTATTTTCTCTAAGTTTATTTGCATGCTTATAGGCCGAGCTCCATTTAAAATCAAATATATAGAAATTATTTTCCGGATCAGCAAGAATCATATCTACCTTACCGTTTACTTTAAGCTTTTCGACCTTGCCTTCCAGTTCTTTCTCACAGGCAACCACATGAAACTCTTTTGCAAACATACCTTTTAAAAGCTCATCCAAAGTTGATTTTACTTGTGTCTTAAACTGCTTAAGCTCCTGCCGATTTTCTTTTATAAGAAGAATGGCCCCTTCGGCCTGAACAGTCTGTTTAAAAACATCTTCAAACCGTTCATCTATCTGTTTTTTTATATAAGACGGAGTTCCGCTGCCTTTTATCTCTTCGCTCGGGGCAAAAAGAATTTCGATTATCCTGTGAGCTATATTTCCTTTGGTTGTATATAGGTCAGCCAGACAATCTACTGCGTTAGAAGAAAAATGCACAAATTTATTAACAACATAATTAAGCGGATGTGGAAGCAGATTTTCAAGACCAGTAGGACTTTGATGATCCGGCCATTTTTCTTTTATATAGTCAGTTTTAGAAATCTGTACAAATTCCTGGTCGCTTTCCATGCGATTATCAATTTTTGTGACTGTTTTTTTCAAAGAGTCATCCAGCGCCATTTGCTTTATGAAAGGCTCAAGCTCATATTTTTCTAACTGAATATAAAGAGGACTCTTAGGAGCATTGGCAGAATCAATTTTATCAATAGTTACAAGAACAAGCTTTTTGCGGGATTTAGCAAATGGAATCAGCAAAAGATTTTTTAAATAATCACGCTCATTTTCCTGTGGCCACAAAGACAAAACATCCTTAAAGGCTTGAGCTTCTGCAGGAACCAGAAACGAATAAGTAAGCTTTGGAGAATTTCCACAGTTATAAAAATCACACCACACAGTTTTTTCAGCCGCATCACAAAAGTCTGAATAAGAAGTAATGACTTTTTTTGAACCTGCCTGAGCTCTATACTGAGTCATAGAATGATCAGTTGTAAATGCCGCAGTTATTTGTGCAATGTCATCATAAGGAATTGTATCTGTCCCAAGATTATCTAAAAGTGTAAAAAGATTTTCGGCCTGTGCAGCAACAAACCCAAGCTGATCTTTGCCCGGATCGGTATTATGTTCATTTGACAGTTCTTTATAACACCAGTCACGGATATTTTTTATAAATTCCTTAAGTACAGAAACTTCAAGTTCAGACTCTTCAAAATACGGATGATTAATATCAGGAAGAAATTTTTGAATATTATCTTCTGTTTTAGGATAGTCTTTAATATAATTGGCAATATATTCGCGGCAGGAATCATTATAAAATCCGCCGGTCTCACAAATACACGAAGCAAGCCCTCCCCTAAAACTTGGTGCAAGCGGATTCGGGGAAGTATTCAGCCACTCTACAATATTTATAACATTAAGCGGGCGTTCAAAAATAGTAAGGGCAATATTCAAAAGCTGAGCGGTGTGCGGAATGCCAGAAATTTCTGAACCACTGAGCCACTTGCCTTCGAGCTTTTGCCAGTTGTCAAACTCTTTGTTTTCGGCATTAATCCATACGTCAAAGTCATTGGAGTCCATTAAACTCAAATATTTTATGGCATCATCGCGCTCGGCAAAGTTCCAGATTTCAAATGAGTCGTCAGTCGGATCCAACTCAACGCCTGGCTTTCCCTCCAGAATTGAATAGACCTTTCCAATATTGTTGTCTGGCAAGTTAGCCTTAACCGCTGTAAAATTTACACTGCGTTCTATAAGAGCCTTAAGCAGACGGACTTCTGCAGGGGCAAAATCTTCGTAGTACTCTGGAACAATAATTTCCATTTGAGGAAGCGGGCAACCATCTTCAACCTGAGCAATCAACTCAAGAAGTGCCTCCCCGTCTGATTTATCCGTAAAAAACTCTTCTATACCACACAGGGCCTTCATTCGTTTTGTAGGAGCAGGAGCATCCTTAGTCCATCCGCCGGCAGCAAGGGTGTCGCGCCATTCAAGACATTTTTTTGCAGTGTTCAGTTCATCAACTTCGAACGAGGCAGCCATCACATTTCCAGGCTCCTTTTCCATGTACTTTTTCATGGCAGCATAATAGTGAACAAACCTGGTTCCATAATCCGCAACATCACAACATATGCCGGCGTGCAGCCTTATAATATTGCAAAGTCCCGCAGTATTCACAATCTTAGAATCGAAGAAAACCGGACTCTTTTTAAAGTCCACATAAGCACTTCCCGAAAAAGCCGGATTATAGAACAATTTCATAATAAAACTCCTCGCATTATTATAACACACAATTTTGAGAATATATAAACAATATAAGGGGTTGCGCTATCAAATAGTGATATTGTAGAGAAAAATTTCTAGTAGTTTGTAATAGAAATTCCACCCTTTTCTTGTTATTTTACCACACAGTCTGTACGTTGTATTGAGGAATTATTGTATCACTAGTGACAATGCAGAAGTTATTTGTTTGTGCTTGAGAAATAATCAGACGGTCAGAAGGATTACATAAAGCATATATCAATATATTTGTGTCGAGAATATAATTCACATATACTCCTTAAAGCAATCTGGAGTTTCATCAAAATCCGGAGCCATATAATAACCTTCTTCTAAACCACCAAGCTCACGTGTAAAAGAAGTGGACTTTTCGCCAGACTTTACGGAAATAAGAGTCTTTACTTTATCAAGAATTTGATTTAATTCTGGTAAAGCCAGATTATCAAGTTCTGAATTAAAATACTTGAATGCAAAATCAGACATATCGCACCTCCATTCATTTATAATATAACACAATTTCTTAAAAAAATCACCTTTTTCAAAATAATAAAATTCTCCCCCTTCAATATCACAAAATGATAGCACCCCGCCCTACAATGAAAAAACTATGGCACAACAACCCCTTACGCTCAAGGACATCCACTTCTCCATCCACTCGCTCATTGTAGACGACGATTTACGCCTGCAGTTCCTGGACTGGGTAGCCGGCAGCAAAGATTACAATCAGATAGACTGGCTTGCATCGCCCATATCAAAAACTGAGTTCCCCGACGATATCTCCTGGAGCGACGTAATAGATTACACCTTCAAAATCCCGTTTACAAACCGCAGCCTTTCGACCACCAACGGCGACATACTCAAAATCCAGCGCATGGACACCGCAGAACACCTCTTTGACAAATTCCTTCACGAAGGCCTGGACCCAGCCACCGCCGCCAAAATAGAAAAAGAATGGAACGACACCTTCAACTCATTCGAACCCGTCGACTACAAAAACTTCGACTACACACTCCCAGGCTTTTCCGGCAAGCTGGACGATAAAAAATTCACGCTTCACGAGCAGCAGAAAAAGGGCATTGCCTTCCTGTGCACCAAGGGCAACGGCCTCCTTGCCTACGATGTTGGCGTCGGAAAAACCGCAACAGGCATTGCCTCGGTAGTCTACCAGATGCAGCACGGCAAATGCTCACGCCCGCTCATTGTTGTACCAAAGGCTGTTTACCCCAAATGGATTCACGACACAAAAGAACTCTTCCCAGACATCAGGGTAAACGAGCTTGAAAACTTAAACAAAGAAACAATCGACACGCTGCGAATGAACTCAGTATTCGAAGAACAAAACGACGGCTTTCTGCTCCCCGCAAACACAATCTCAATCTGCACGGCCGAAGCGCTGGAAAAAATCTACTACACACGAGACTTTATAGAAAACACACTTTGCCGCACCATACACAACATGATTTCGGCCTACACACTCGAAAAAGAGCTCCTGCCCACCAAAAAATTATCGCAGGAAGAATACATCATCTTTGACACTCTGGGCACAGACTTAGTTCTTGTAGACGAAGCCCACCGCTACAAAAACCTCATCCGCAAAGCAACAGGCACCAGCTCCGAATTCACCAAGCTTGGCTTTGGCTCCCCATCCGCCCGCGCAATCAGGATGCTGGCCCTTACAGACTACATCCACACACACAACAACGAAAACAACGTCTTTTTCCTCACCGCAACCCCCTTTACAAACTCGCCCATGGAAATATATTCAATGCTGCTTTACGTAGGAGGCTGCGAGTTCACTTCCATGTACAAAACCATAAACGACTTCCTGAACGAATTTGCAGAAATAAAAATAGAATGGGCCGTAAACAACAAAAACGAGCTTGTCCAGAAAACAGTAATGAAAAACTTCCGCTCCCTGTACGCCCTGCAGCAAATCATCCAGAACTATATAGACAAAGTAGATGCACAAGAAGCAAACATCAAACGGCCAGAAAAAGAAACCCACGTACTAAAAATCGAAATGACAGCCCTTCAGCACAAAATCTGCGAGAGGGAAATTGAACGCATAACCTACACCCACAACCTTGGAGACATATTCAAAGGCATGAACAACCTTCGCATGAACATGATCTCCCCCTGCCTGGTAAAAGAAAAATACGCCCCAAGAGAAAAAATCAAAATCCCAGACCTTTCGCTAATAGTAGAATCTTCACCAAAGCTCATGCTCGTGTGCAAAACAGTCCTTGCCGTATACAAAGCCCAGCCCCACAGCGGCCAGATAATCTACCTTCCCCGTGGAGTAAAAGAATCAAGCTATGTAAAACAAACCCTGGTCCAGAACGGAATCCCTCCCAAAGCCATAGCAATGATAAACTCAACTACAACAGAGCTCCAAAAACAGCGCATCACACAGGCGTTCAACGACCCAACCGCCCCGCTTAAAATCCTCATAGGTTCAGAATCAATAAGCGAAGGCGTAGACTTAAACGGCAACACGCTGGTGCTTTATAACTGCATGCTCGGCTGGAACCCAACAGAACCAGTACAGGTAGAAGGCAGACTCTGGCGCCAGGGCAACCTGCAGAAAAAAGTGCACATAGTCTACCCGCTCATGTATAACTCAATAGACTCCCTCATCTACCAGAAACACGACGAAAAAGTAAGCAGAATCGATGCCCTTTGGAGTTACCGCGGAGACAAGCTTAATGTAGAAGACATCAACCCCGCAGAGCTAAAGTTCGACCTCATAAAATCGGCAGAAATGAAAGCAGACATAATGCTCGAGCAGGAGCTGGTCCCACTCAAAAAGCAGATAAGAATAATAGACGAAAGCTTTGAATTAATCACCACCGCCACAGAACAAAAAAAGCTCTTGCAACAGGAAGTAAACGAACTTGAAAAACAAGGCCAGGAGCTCATAGAATACCGCGCAAAAAAAATAGAAGAAGGCAAAACACTCCCCCAGGGCCTGGAACGCTTAAACCAGATTATAGTAGACCAGATAGATTCCGAGCTCAACGACAACAAAACCGACCTTGCCATAAAAAGACGAAGCCTCACCCTCATAAACAACAAGCTGCAAAAAAAGCTGGAGTTCACCCTGGGCAAAGATTTTACCAGCGAACAGGAGCAGAGTTATTTTGAACTGCTTAAGAAACAAAAAGCTCAACTCAACCAACAGATAACCGTAGTCCTTGGCAAAAAGCAGGCCCTGGTCCGCATCCTGGAGGCCCAGTACCAGGCCGAACAGATTGGAAAATTACATTCCGTGCAAAAGCTTACAAAGGATCTGGTAAAGAAAATCCTTGGGGATACAGATAACAATGATTCTGTGATATGATGAGGTTGTATGATTAGAAAGAAAAAAACTAAGAAAGAAGGAGGGGAAGGCCTTCCCCTCGCTGCAGCCCGCAAACGGTCTTCCGCTACCCCTTCGCCTAGGGGCTCTGGAACATTGCAAAGTCAAGTGCAACAATAGACTTCATGTGGTGACTTCAACCCCAAACATTTTCTAGGACGGTTATTTAGAAGAGAAACCACAGTTTCTAAATAGCCGTCATCCAAATTTCTAAAGTCCATTCCTCTTG
>JAFZWX010000159.1 GCA_017617145.1 Treponema sp.
CCGTTATTCAAGCGAAGAACAAAAAAGGAGGTTCTACTTGAACGAGGTTATTATAGGCTTGCAGCAGAAATTAAACAATATGAAAAGCCTGGTACCAACCGAAGCTGCAACACCGGAACAGGTTTCTAAATACTTCAATGAGACAGAAGAACTCATTGACGGTATTTTGAAAATGGCAGACAGTCAGCAGACTGCATCTACAACAGAACTTGAAGGAATCAAAGATTCCATCAAAGAACTCAGAAACATCTTGCGAAAGTCGGATGCCGAAATGAAGCCTTTGACTTACCGTGATGTCTGCTACAATCTTGGAAAAGCTTTGTGCGCTGCCTGGAACAAGGATGCACAGACACTTGGAGAACTTAAGTTCTGTCCAAACATTCGTGCTGAAAAATGGAACAACCCGAAGGACTTCAGCTGGGAAACAGGAAAAGGCTTTGTTCCTTCTAAAGCTGTACTCGGAGAGCCAATCGGAAACCTTGCCAACAACGACCAGTATTTGATCAATCCGATTTACGAAGAGACCATCATGCAGGAAGCTGCTAAACAGTCAATGATGATGAACCTCGTAACTCACCGTCCGATGAGTGGTCCATCAATCTTCATTCCTGAAAGGGACCGCGGCGGAATTGAACTTAAATGGCTCACAGCTTATGGTCAGAAAATCGACGCAACAAAATCAAACATGCCAACAAGAACAGAGCTTAAAGCTTATACTCTTGCAGGCTATGTTCCATTCTTTGATGAGTTTGGCGAAGATGTCTTTGTTGATTTGGGAAAGATGTTCCTCGAAGATTTCTGTGAAGCTTACGGTCAGGAGTTTGACCGCCAGTGCCTTATTGCAGACGATGACCCGTTCACAGGTGCAATGAATATGGCAAATGCCGAAGTATGCAGAATCCAGAGCACAGACGAATCAGCACTTACATATCTTGATTTCCGCGCAGCCGAACTGCAGGTTGAACCGGAAGAAAGAAAATACTGCAAGTGGTTCCTGAACGAAACAGTTTTGAATCACATTGCAAACATTCAGGACGACAACGGAAACCCAATCTGGAGAAAGCCAGGCGATTCAATGCCAGGCCGCATTGACGGTTACGATGTCGTAGAGTCTCGTCTCCTTCCTCAGCTTGCAGACCTGGAAGCTGATTCCGTTGTGGCAATCTTTATGAATCCGAAACGAATCATTCACGGCAACCGCAAGGGAATTGAAATCAAACGCTTTGACGAAACAACAGAGGGCTTGGAATACGGAGAACTCTTTATGAGATTCCGAAAGCGTGACGGATTCCTCGTTACCCGCCCTGCAAAGAATATGGTTCTTCTTAAGACCGCAGAAGAATAACCCGTGCACACAGCGTGACCCGCGCAGTCAGCTTCCAGACAACAAAATCGGAGAGAGTTTGGAGGCTGATTACAAGCGGAAGGAATTAAAACTTATGAAACCATTTCCCTTTGAAGAACTCCAGAAGATACTGGAATTAAAAGAAACAGAAATAGAAACAGATGAACTCATCTTTGATTCTACCCTCACACAAGTAGAAAAGATGCTTAGATTTTCTCTTGAGGACAGAAACTACAACGAGCTGCAAACAGTAAGGGACCATGTTGTTTATACAGATTTTGACCATATAACAGAAATGGTAAACATAACAGATATGAATACAAAAGAGCATGTACCTAACTGCATAATAGACGGAAGGAAAATCTTCTTACTTTCTGCAGAATATGAAAACCATGTTTTGTTTCTTAATTACAATGCAGGCTTTACATCAGAAACATTACCGGCTGATTTGAAAGAAACAATCATTAAACTATTCCTGATTAAAAAGAAAGAATTTATAAGACAGAAAAACCATGAAGATAACCCAAGCTTTGAAATGCCTAAAGACATTACAAATGTAATTGATATATATAGAAGAAAATCACTGTAATGAATAATTTTGAAAGCGTTTACAAAGAACTTGAAAACCTCTTTATCAACAAACTCCCTGACTACATAGAAAAAATAAATGTAGAACACAATGACGGAATAATCATTAAACCTTTTGAAAACACAAAAATGGAAGAAAACTGCATAACACTTCCGTCATTCAACTTTGCTCTTGAACAGGCTGAGTATGAGGAAAAAGACAGGATTATTGAAAATACAATTTATGAAGTTAGTTTTGAAATAAAGCTCCCTGAATACGAAAAGGATAAAACAATCCATCTCTGGAGATATATTGAAGCGATAAATAAAATGCTTTTAGAAGAAAAAAACGAAGATATTGAATATTTTCGAATTACAAAAATACAAGGCACAAAAGTTTTTATTAAGTTAGTAACTTAATCTACCGCAGCAATTTACAGAACCCAACTATTGACATGAAGGAAGATAAGAATTATCTCTAAAATCTTATTGAGAACTTGCGACGTAAACGTTGTAAGTTCTCAATGTAAAAAAAGGATACCTCATTGTGACCTGATTAAATTCCTGCTTAAATCTGAACTTATTATATTATAAAAAATACAACAAGCGAGGAAGTTCATAATCAATTTTTTATCTAAATATCTTAAAAAGACACGAAAAAAATCCATTTTCGTGCTATAATGAATCAAACTGGAGTATTAAAAAATGAGTAAAGGATTCAATGAAAACACTAGAGTCCAGGTTCCGGCAATTTTACACCTTACAAGGCTTGGATATACATACATTGGAAAGATTTATGAAGAGAATGCTGGTGAACAGTATGATTCTGAAACAAATATACTCATTGATGAATTTCATAACTCCTTTAACAGACTAAATCATGGAAAAGAAAAAGAATGGCAGCATATTTTTTCTGATATTAAACAGATTCTGAATGATGATGATCTTGGACGTGGGTTTTACAAGCTTTTAACTTCTGAAACAGCTTATAAGTTAGTTGATTTTGAAAATCCGAAGAACAATACTTATCTTGTTACAGGAGAGTTTACCTGTCGTAATGGAGATGATAACTTTCGTCCTGACATTACTCTTTTCATAAATGGTCTTCCGCTCGTTTTTATTGAAGTAAAGAAACCGAATAACCACGAAGGCATTGTTTCTGAATATAAACGTATTTATGAACAAAGAATGCCGAATAAAGCATACCGCAGATTCTTTAATATTACTCAGTTAATGATTTTCTCTAATAATATGAACTATGATACTCTGGACGGAATTGTTCCTGTACAGGGCTCGTTCTATTGTACTGGTTCAAGATCGAAACCTTTCTTTAATTGCTTTAGAGAAGAGAATCCTGCTCAACTTGATATTGAGCCTTTTATTGCAGCTTTTCCTTATAAGAAGCTTGATGAAACTGTTGAGCAGATAGTGCTTTCTGATTTCAACTGTCAGGTCATTTTCCAAACGGAAGAATATAAAACTAATAAAAACTTTGACAGACCAACAAATAAGATTCTTACTTCGATGTGTTCTCCTGCAAGACTTCTTTATTTACTCAAATATGGAATTGCATATTTGAAGAGTGAAAAGGAAGTTGATGGTAAGATTGAAATTAAAGATGAAAAACACATTATGCGATACCAGCAGTTCTTTGCTTCTATGGCGATTACTGCAAGATTCGATAAAGGTATAAAAAGCGGAATTATCTGGCATACACAGGGAAGCGGAAAGACTGCGCTTGCGTATTACCTTAATTTTATTCTTACTGATTATTTTGCAAAACAAAATATGGTTGCTAAGTTCTATTTTATTGTAGACCGTCTTGATTTGATGGAACAGGCAACTGAAGAGTTTGAAAATCGTGGACTGAAAGTTACAACTGCTGAAACTCGTGAAGAACTTATGAATCAGTTTAAGCACACACAGTCTAAGGAAAGCAATACTGGTGAACATGAAATTGTAGTTGTAAACATTCAGAAGTTTGCAGAAGATAAATCGAAGGTTGATTTACCTGCTTATTCTACAAACTTACAAAGAATATTCATTATTGATGAAGCTCACAGAGGATATGACCCGGCAGGATGTTTCCTTTCTAATCTTTTTGATGCAGATAAAAATGCAATTAAACTTGCTCTTACCGGTACTCCACTTTTGAAGGCAGAAAAAAAGAGTTGTGCTGTATTCGGTGATTATATCCACACATACTATTATGATAAATCGATTGCGGACGGTTATACTGTAAAACTTTTAAGAGAGGATATAGAGACTTCTTACAAGGAAAAACTGAATGAAGTTCAAGAAAGAGTTCGCAAAACCCTTACAGATGAAAATAAAAACTCTCTGGATAAACTGGTTCAGCAAAAAGAAGTAACAAAGGCAGATATTATAGAGCACGAAGTATATGTAAAAGAACTCTTGCGTTATATCATAAAAGACTTTGTTAGATTCAGAGCCATTCAAGGAGACCCTACTCTTGGGGCAATGATTGTTGCAGAAACTGGACCACAGGCAAAAAAGATTTCTAAATACTTTGATGAAGTTATGTCTGAACTCAAAGAAAAAGAGAATATGACTACAACGCTGAAGCATGCTCTTATTCTTCATGACGTAGGTACTAAACAGGAACGCAAGCAGATAGTTCAAAAAGACTACAAAAAGAATATGACAGTTGATGTTCTTGTTGTGTTCAATATGCTTTTGACTGGATTTGATGCTCCTCGTTTGAAGAAGCTTTATCTTGGACGTGCATTACAGGATCATAACCTTTTACAGGCTATTACACGAGTAAACCGTCCGTATAAAGATATGCGATATGGATACCTTGTGGATTTTGCAGATATAAAAGCAAACTTTAATGAGATTAACAAACAGTATCTGAATGAACTGAATAAGTTTAATGATCCGAATGAGGATGGTACAACTAATACAAACACCTTTACTCAGATTCTGGAAAATCCTGAACAGATTATTCATGACATGAAAGTTATTAAGCAGACACTCTTTGATTATGATACTGAAAATGCAGAAAACTTCAGTTCGCAGATTTCTGAGATTGAAGACAAAGACAAACTGCTTGAACTTAAAAATGCTTTGTTTGCTGCTAAATGCATGAGCAATCTTGTTCGTACTTTTGGTGATGAAGAACTTAAAGCAGCTTTTGTAAAAGTTAGGCTTGACCGTGTAGCAGAAATGCTCAGCGAGGTTCAGAATCATATTGATTTGATTAATCAGAAGGAAGCTTTTATTGCAAGTGAAGATACAAAGATTGCAATTAATGAAGCAATGCTGCATATTAAGTTCAACTTTGCAAAGATTGGCGAAGAAGAATTAAAGATAATTTCATGTGGTAAAGAACTGGAAGAAAAACGCAAGCGAACTTTGAATGAGTTTGAAAACAATTTTGACCCGGAAGACCCAGAGTTCATTACTCTCAGGGCGGCTTTCTTAAACAGATTCAAAGAACATGGATTTGTTCCTAATTCGATTGCACAATTCAATGAAGAAAACAAGGATCTGGATGAAATTATTGCAAGATTGAGAAATATAAATAAGAAGAATGAAAATCTTGCAAAAAAATATGGTGGTGATGCAAAATTTGTAAGAGTTCACAAAAGAATCCGAGAAGCTAATCAGGAACGCCAGATAAAACATGAGCCATGTATTATTTCTGAATTTGAGGATGATATAGTTCATGCATTACTTACGGTAAAAACTGAAATTGACCAGAAGGTATTTGACCGCAACAATATTCTTAAGAAAGATGATTATTTTGAAAATACAGTTTATGAACTTGTAGACGGTACTTTGTATAAAATGCATATTGATTCAGAAATGGATGACTGCGACTTTATAAAGAACAAAGTAGCCAGACAGTATTTAAATCAATATCATAATGTATATGGAGCATAAAAAATGAGCGATATTAAAGCTAAAACAATAAAGTTGATTGATGAACTTAAAGCAACCTGTCAGGCCAAAGGTCTCGGAAATGATGGAAATGAGTTCAAGATTATTACCCAAGTTTTTCTTTATAAGTTTTTAAATGATAAGTTCGGTTATACACTAAAAACAAAAGATACTCGCTACAAAGAACAGTTTGCAAAGGCTGCAAAATGGGATGAAGAATATTCAAAGCTTTCTGAAGAGGAACAGAAACGTGTTTGTAAAGTCCTGGGAGCAGACTGTCCAAATCTTTACAGCAGACATTTAATCTCTACTCTCTGGAACCAGCAAAGTAAAAAGGATTTTGATCAGATTTTTGATGATACAATGGAAGATATTGCAGCTGTAAACATTGAAACCTTTTCTACAATGACTGCAGAAAAAGCAAAGATTCCAATTTTTGAACGACTTACCCAATATGTAACAGATACAAGCCAGAGAGCAGCTTTTGCAAGTGCTCTTATAGACAAGCTTGCAAACTTCAGTTTTGAAGAAGCATTTAAGGAACATTACGATTTCTTTGCAGCTGTATTTGAATATCTTATCCAGGATTACAACACAGCTGGCGGCGGAAAATATGCTGAATATTATACACCACATGCAATTGCAACTATTATGGCAAGATTGCTTGTAGGCGATGATGAAGACTTACACAATATTGAATGTTATGACCCTTCTGCCGGAACTGGTACTTTGCTTATGGCATTGGCTCACCAGATTGGAGAAGATAAGTGTACAATCTTTAGTCAGGATATAAGTCAGCGTTCAAATAAGATGCTCAAACTGAATCTTATTTTGAACAACCTTGTTTCGAGCCTTGATAATGCAATTCAAGGAGACACGCTTGTAAGTCCTTATCATAAAGGCGAAGACGGAACCAGTTTGAAACAGTTTGACTTTGTTGTTTCAAATCCACCGTTTAAGATGGACTTTAGCGATACTCATAAAGATATTGCAGCTCAACCAGCTCGCTTTTGGGCAGGAGTTCCAAATATAAAACCGAATGACAAGGATAAGATGGAAATATACCTTTGTTTTATTCAGCATGTAATTAACTCTTTGAAGGAAGAATCTGGAAAAGGCGCCATTGTTGTTCCTACAGGATTCATTACTTCTAAAAATGGAATTGGTAAAAAGATTCTTGAAAAGATTGTTGATGAACACATTGTATGGGGTGTTGTTTCAATGCCTAGCAATGTATTTGCAAATACTGGTACTAACGTTAGTGTGCTCTTCTTTGATAAATCTAAATCAAGTGAAAATGTAATTCTTATTGATGCACAGAAACTTGGTGAAGAATACAAGGATGCACAGGGCTTAAAGAAACGTCGTCTAACACAAGAAGAAATTGAAAAAATTGTAACTACATTCCGCAAAAAAGAAGTTGTTGATGATTTTAGCGTTGTTGTTTCTTATGACCAGATTAAAGAAAAAGGTTATGCCCTTAGTGCAGGACAATACTTTGATATCAAGATAGAATATGTAGATATAAGCGAAGAAGAATTCAATGCACAGATGAAAGCTGATACTGATGAGCTTAATGATATGTTTGATGAAAGTCATAAACTGGAAAGTGAAATAAAAAAGCAGCTGGCAGGACTGTCATTCTGCGGGAAGTAATGGGAGGAAGATATGGGAAAATCAATTAGCATCATTGATAATGATTATTCTAAGTGGGTAGAAGTTCTTATAAATCGCTACAAAAGAACCCAGATAAACGCTGCAGTAAAAGTAAATTCAGAACAGATAAAATATAATTTTCTCTTAGGCCGCGATATAGTAGAAATGAAAGTTGAAGAACGCTGGGGAGAAGGCGTTATTACACAATTAAGTAAAGACTTAAAAAAAGAAATGCCAACAGCTGAAGGTCTTTCTGTCACAAACCTACGTTATTGCAGAAGATTTTATTTATTGTATTCAAATTTAATTATAATTCACCCCCAATCTGAGGGCGAATTAACAAAAAAGAAGAAAAATGAAATTCGCCCCCAAGCTGGGGGTGAATTGATAGAGCTCTCAGAAAACAAAGAAGCAACTATCATATTCAATATTCCCTGGGGTCACCATAAACTGATTCTGGACAAGGTTAAGGGTAATACTAAAAAAGCCTTGTTTTATATGCAGCAAACTTTGGAAAATGGATGGAGCCGAAATATTCTGCTTAATTGGATTGACACAGACTTGTTTGAGCGTTCTGGAAAATCGATTACAAACTTTGTAAATACGTTACCAGTTCCAAATAGTGATTTAGCACAGGAAATTACAAAAGATCCATATAATTTTGCATTTGCCGGTGTTACAGAAAAACATAATGAAGATCAATTGAAATTTGCTTTATTGCAAAATATAACAAATTTTCTTGTTGAACTTGGAACTGGTTTTGCTTATGTTGGAAGAGAATATAGACTTGAAATTGGGCATACAGAAAATTTTATCGACTTGCTTTTTTACAATTTGAAATTACGATGCTATGTCGTTGTTGAAGTAAAAATTGGAAAGTTTTCTTCTCGTGATATTGGGCAGATTGGAAGTTATATTGTTGCTGTAAATCATCAATTAAGAGAAGAAGGAAAAGATAATCCGACAATTGGACTTTTAATTTGCAAAAGTAAAGATAATATTCAAGCTCAATATGCTCTGGAATCTAGCAGTCAGCCAATAGGTATTTCTGAATATGAGCTGGAAAAATTCTATCCGGAAAAAGTTGAAGGAACAATTCCAACAATTGCAGAAATTGAAAATAAAGTATCTAACGGTATTGGAATTGAAGAGGCAGCAAAATTATCTATACTTTCTGTAAAAGATGCTGCTGAATTAAAGATTCCTAATGTAAATAATTCAGCTAAGTCTGCTTACGTAAAGAAACAACAGAAAAAGAAAAAGGACTAAGCAGATATGGAATTGAAGAAATATAGGCTTGAAGAATTAGCAAAAGTAGAAATAAGCGGAGTTGATAAGAAAACTAAGTATAATGAAACTCCTGTTAAACTATGCAACTTTACTGATGTTTATTATAACTGGGCAATTACTAAAGAAATGGCAGATTCTTTTATGGACGCATCTGCTAATCAAAAAGAAATTGATTCATTTATTCTCAAAAAAGGTCAAGTTGCTTTCACAAAAGATAGTGAAACACGCGATGATATTGGCGTGCCAACCTATATTGCTGATGATTTTGAAAATGTAGTTCTTGGTTACCATACTGCTTTAGTTACACCAGACAAAAACAAACTTTCTGGTAAGTATTTGAATGCCTTTATGAATTCAAAATATATCCAGAAGTATTTTGAAAATAACGCAAGCGGAAGCGGACAAAGATATACCCTTTCAAATGAAACCTTAAATAGTATTCCTGTATTAGCACCTGATCTCCCAACTCAAGAAAAAATTGGAAATATATTCAGTAACATTGATAGAAAAATTTCACTGAACCGTCGTATGAACGCAAAACTGGAGCAAATGGCAAAACGTCTTTATGACCACTGGTTTGTGCAGTTTGATTTTCCTAATGCAGAGGGCAAGCCCTACAAGACAAGCGGCGGCAAAATGGTCTGGAACGAAAAACTCAAACGCGAGATTCCGGAGGGATGGACATGCGGTGTATTATCAGATATAGCAAACATAACAATGGGACAATCACCAGAAGGAAGTTCCTACAACGAAGATGGCAATGGTTCTATTTTCTACCAAGGAAGTACAGATTTTGGAATGCGATTTCCCAAAATTCGTATGTTCACAACAGAGCCAGCAAGATTTGCAAAACAAGGCGATATTTTGATGAGTGTACGTGCACCTGTAGGTGCAATGAATATTGCAAATACAGATTGTTGTATTGGTCGTGGTTTAGCAGCGCTTAATTCAAAACTTGGTTCAATTACACATCTATGGTATTTGATGGACGTTTTCAAACACACTTTTGAAAACAAAAGCGCAGCAGGTACCACTTTTGGCGCAATCACAAAAGATGAATTACACAATTTACCGGTTATTATACCTTCAAAAGAAGTAATTTCTGCATTCAGTGAAAAGACTCAATCTATTTTTAATTATCAATTAGAAATTGAAAAAGAGACTGCAAAACTTACTACACTTCGAGAACGTCTATTGCCGTTGCTTATAAATGGTCAAGTTGAGGTAAAATAATATGGATTTTTATGATTTAGCTCCTACTAATGAAAATGTTTATCAAACTTTTTTTGAAGACAAAATTGGTCGTAATCCTAAAGTATTTAAATTTATTTCACTTATAAATAGAATCAACGCCTCTTGTTCTATATCATTGGATGGTTCATGGGGAAGTGGTAAAACTATATTCGTGAAACAAGTTAAAATGGTTCTTGATACTCTAAATCAAAACAAGGCAAAAGGTGATTTTTCTAAGCAACAAGAAGATGCCGTAAAAGCAGTTTTTACTAGACAGACAGATAAGAATACACCAGTTGATTCAATAAAACCGCATGTTTGTGTTTATTATGATGCTTGGGAAAATGATAATGATATAGACCCATTGATATCACTTGTGCATAGTATTGTAAAAGATTTTTCTTGTGGTTATAAATTCGACCATGCACCTGATTTAGGAAAAGTAGTTTCTTCTATTGCTATGGGAATTACATCGGCAATAACAAATATTGATGTCCATAAAATATTTGAAGATTGTCACTTTACAAATGATTTAGAGGATTTTAAGAAAACAAAAGATCTTGAGCAAACAATTTCTGAAATGTTAGATTCTTTGTTACCAGAACATGGTAATAGATTAGTCATTTTCATTGATGAATTGGATAGATGTAAACCAATATATGCTGTCAAACTTTTAGAAAGAATTAAACATTATTTTACAAATGAAAAAATAACATTTGTTTTTTCAACAAATGTAAAAGAATTGTCTAACACAATAAAGAATCTATATGGCTCAGATTTTGATGCAGATAGATATTTGGATAAATTTTTTGATTTAAGACTTTCTTTGCCTCCAATTGATATTAGTGAATACTTATCAAAATTAGGATATTGGGAAGAGCATATAATCATAAAAAAAATATTCAATGATTATTCATTTTCAATGCGTGAAATATGCAGATTCATGAAAGTATATGAACTCGCTAAACCTTCTGATTTTGCATTAAATTCAGTACCGTATTCACAAGAATGCAATTATGGTTTTAGAATTCTAGAGAATTGTGTTTTACCATTACTTATTGCATTACAAATTACAGATTCAAAAATACTTAGCGATTTTATAAATGGGAAGAACTCAAAACCATTAGTAGATTTGCTTGGTTCGATTCATCATCCATATTTAGATATTTTGAATATTCATTCAATGCCTATTTACATAGAAAAAGGAGAGGCGTGCCAGAAAGATGTTATCAATTGCTTATACGAAAAAATATACCACCCAGATTATTCAGTGGATATAAGTAAATATGGGAATAATTTGGATATAATAGATTTTCAACCTCTAATGGTAAAGATAATTCATGATAGTTTTTGTTTAATATCTGAATTCAATACAGCCCAAGATAAAACACGGAAATAAAAATGACAGATTACCTTTCCCGCCAACCATATATTGACCTCCTCAAATCAGTAATTATAAATCAATGTGAAAACCCTTCCGGTTATTCTTTTTCTATTGATGGAGATTGGGGGTGCGGAAAGACATGGATATTGACAGAACTTGAACAACAACTTATTGAAGATAAAGAGTATCTCATCTTTCATTACAATGCCTGGGAAAATGATTATTATAAAGAACCTCTTATAGCAATTCTTTCGGTAATGATAGAAAAGCTAAATGAAATAACGAAACAAAAATCTCTTTATGAATCAGCAATTGATGAATTAATAAAAGAAGCTTTGAATGATTTAAAACTTCTAATATGTGGTCCTTTTCACGAAGTCACAAAAATTGATTTAGAAAAATCAATTGAACATAAAAAAGGTCTTTTCAAACGAATCAAACAAGGCACAAAAATATCATCAAAAGAAATTGATTCTTTTCTTCCTCTGCAAAATGCACTAAAAACTGTTAGAGAAAATATAAAAAAGCTTTCAGTTAAATTGCACATTATTCTTGTTATTGATGAATTAGACCGTTGCCTGCCTGAATATGCAATAAAGGTTTTGGAAAGACTACATCATATTTGTAATGAAATGCCGGTTATTCAGATTCTAGCGATTAACAAACGAGATTTATCTTTTGGAATTGCAAAAATCTATGGAGTAAATAATTCTGAAATTGATCCTTATAAATTTGCTGATAAATATTTGCAGAAATTTATTCAGCTTAGTATTCCTCTAAACAATGGAATTATTTCAGATGATGAAACTATATTAAATAAAATTGATGAAGGTTTTTCTCCTGCGATTGCAATAGATAAAGCAAGTTTAATTGATTTTTATAAATCATTAATGACTGGAATAACACCAAGAACACAGGAGCATATTTGCAAACAAGTAGCATTAGCTCATAAACTTACTGTTTTGAGTGGACATAAACTAGATTCTTATTCCTATGGACTTCTCTGTTGTGAACTGCTGTATTGCATTAAATATTTAATATTTAGGACTTATACTGATTTTATTATAGAACATGAAGATGGTTCTATTTATTCATTAAAATCAAATATCATTAACAATAAATGCGAAATAATATCTTTAAGTCAATTTGAAAACAATCTGGAGAAAATCTTTAGAAAAGAATATCAAAGTCACGAAGAAGATTTTCCAAGTCCGAGAGGTGGATATAAACAATTATCTGGTTTTTCGTGCGAAAATACTTCTAGTCAGCTTATGAATTATTTTGTTAATACATATTTAATTTCAATTAAATGGCCACAAGTAATTACAATGGATAATGTTATAAAACCTGAAAGAGAGTTTCTGAAATATTTTAAAACAACTTTACAAAGGTTTTAATTTTTTTTACTAACTCTTTCCCAAAAGTTAATATTTCTTAACCATCAGGAAACCCATCTCAATTTTATAATTACCTTATGAACATTCAAGGCAGAGACTGCACACTGACTGTGGCAAGAGACGATGAATTTATTCCATTACCGTACAGCGAGGAAACTGTAAGATTAGCGTCAAAAGGCTATTCTTTGCCAGGATGTATTGGCGAAAGAAACAGGGAAAAGACTGTAGTAACGCACAGGGAAATTGAAGGCTGCTTTGTAACGCGGCTTGAATACCTGAACGTACTGCCCCTGTTTCTTTTGTTTTTTAACAGCAGTGAAAAGTTTGACCTTTATGCAGACAGAGGATTTGAAAAGACAGTTTACAAAAATGTACTGCCGCAAAGCTTTGAGCTTAGGG
Organism: Treponema sp.; assembly: GCA_017617145.1. The sequence goes on from JAFZWX010000159.1 coordinate 13,178, forward strand.
CGGATAATAAGGATGCATTTAAGATAAGGGTGAATGTAAAATCAAGTCGTGAATCTTATGTGACAGAATGGCCGCTAAATACTCCGAAACTTGAATGGAATGATACAGGACGTACATATTTTTATGACGGACATTTTGTTACTGCGGATTTACAGACGCTGCCGCTGGTGTACAGGTTTGAGCTGAACGGAAGCTTTACTGAAAAGACAAACTTTAAGATTACTCTTTATTTTCCTCTCTCTGAAAATCATTACCCTTCTCAGGGGAGAATTGAAAAGCTTAATATCCTGATAGATCATACTGACGGAATAAGCGTTGATTTATTTAATCTTGTGCCAGTCACAGACTTATGCGACATAAACTGTCCGGACACGGTTTTGTGTTTTCAGACCTTTAACATTCTTGGGGATGTAATTTTGAACATAAGGAACCAGGAACAGAATACCCATGTACTTTTATAATCTTTCCAAAAGGTTAATAAAACTTAACCAACGGGAAAGCACATCCGGGCTTAAACTAAACTCATGAAGTTTTATGAGCTGCCGCCAGAAGTAAACAACAGAATCTCAAACACAGATATGCGTCCATATGTTCGAATTGTTTTTGAAAAACAAGGCGGAGATGTTTTTGTAAATGACAGCGATATTATTGAATGCGTTATAACTTCTTACAAATCTACTGACGGTGGAATTGTTAATTATGGAGAGATTGTTTTTGACAACACCAATGGCAGCTTTGATGTAGAGAATGATGAAGAGCTTATTCCTGGACTTAGCATTGAAGTTTGGTATTGCTTTGGAGACAATTCTTCTACCTTCTTCCGCTTTCATTTTTTTGTTGATGATGACGGATTCCAAACAGAAGCTACAGGATTCTTAGACAGGACCTGTAAGATAAAGCTTGTTGATTTGAGCAGCAGACTTGATAACGCAAAGCTACAGAGAAATTGGACTGACAGTGAAACTGTTGTAGACAGCGTTGTTTGTGACAAAACTAATCCTGCAGAATCACTAGTACACATAATCGCAAGACGTGCAGGAATTGAAGCAAATCAGATTAACTGCGGCTACCTTCCTTTTAATATTCCTTATGTAGTTTTGAACAACACTGTATGGAAAGAGCTTTGTGCTCTTGCTCGTGCTTATAATGCAGTTGTTGAATGTGGTCGCGATATGACTCTGAGTTTTATTGAAAGTCCTTATGACACTGAAAATGAATATTCAGAAGAAACAGGTTTTGATCTGACTGAAAAGGAAATTACTCATTACAGATTCTTCAGCAGAAATGATAACTATGCAAATAATATCCGCCTTAAATATACACGCTATGTGAGAACTGAACGACAAGAACTTTGGCAATACAGTGACGGTCCTGCCTGGTACGACGAGGATATGAATGCGTGCTATCCGTTTACAGATGACAGCCGTGCAATTATTCGTGATGCAGATTACCAGGCAATTTATGTTGCAAAGAATGAAGAAGGAAAAACAAGGAATGTTGTTTGGGCTGACAATCTTACAACGGAACAAGAATTTATTGACCAGATGATTGTTGCTGATGGTTCGGAAAAGCCTGGTGTTATTCAGTTTGATACTACAACTTACAAGGACCGTGCTGTTATCCAGCTTACAAGAAACAACAATCTGATTGCATTATACAAAGCTGCAATTTATGGAAGCGCAATTATAAGTGAAACAAACTTTTCTGTTTATGTAAAAGATGATGAAGAAATTGCCAGATACGGACAGATTGCAAAAAATATTACTTCCAAGTTTTTGAGTGATGATGAAATTGAAGGTACTCCATTTTATGAGAGACGTGCAAATGATTTACTTCGCGAATGCGTGAACAAAAAAAGCGGCTGGTATGTGACTACTTTTCTTTGTCTGGTTGGAGCTCGTGTTGGGGCTTTTATGAATATAAGACTTAATGAAAACAAAGCTTTTAAGAAAGTAAGAATTGATGAGCTTACTTTGAGATATAAAAAGGATTGTGCGTTCAGCACTGAATTGTGGCTTAGTGATTAAGGAGGACTACCATAGAAAACTTAGAGGTACTTGTTAAGTCTATCAATGACTTAAAAATTGAGCTTTCCGGATTCAGGTCGGAAATGAAAGAGTTTAAGAAGGCTGTTGAAAAGAGAGTTGATTCTCTTGATAACAGGACTGTTGCCTGTCAGTTTAATCCGAACGTGTGTGCAACTGCCAGAAGGCTTGAAGAACACATCAAGGCGGATGCCGGAAAAGGTGGAAAAGTTACAGGGATTATTGCCTGTGTAATTTCTTGCTTTAGTGTTGCGGTTACGCTGATAACTCTTGTGGTTAAGGGGATGTAAATGGATAACAAGAATTTGAGAATGCGGCTGATGCTGGAAGCTGAAAAGGAAATTGTAAGCGGACTTAATGAAGCAGAACGCTACCGCTACTTTTTAGGAAGGATGCAGTTTTTGCGTTATGAAAGCGGAAAGGAAAATATGATTAGCTCGGATTGTTCAGGCTCTGTTTGTCTTGCCTTACTTCTCGCTACCGGCTGCAGCATTAGAGTTACTGCGGATACTTTGTTCAAAAAATATTTTACAAAAAAGAATCCTGAAAAGAATGATATTCAGGCAGCGTTCTTCATCACTCTTTATGACAGAAAACTTGGGACCAGGCTTTATAAAGAAAATGAAGTTTGCCATGTTGCCGGAGTTTGTGGAACTGATGTTGTGCTTAACTGCGTGGAGCCTTATTCGGTTTTAAGAAGCCTTAGCGACATGAAGCCCTTTTACCAGGCAAATGATTACCGCGTTGTTGTTCGTGGTCTTGACCGTGAAGCTTTGCAAAAAGCAAGTGATGACAATGTGGATTTGTTTGGAGCTGACTATCAGTTTATGCAGATTCGGGAAGCAATTGATGGAGACAGAAAGTGATTAAGTTTAGATTCCAGAGATTGATTGAAAAGATGCTGAGTATTAAGTTTGTGATTTTTATTGCAGCAACAGTGCTCAGATGTTTTGGTGTGATTGGTTGTGCTGAATGGCTGACAGTTGCATTGGCTGTAATTGCCGGACGTGAGGTTCAGAAGTTTAAGGATTTTGGTTTTACCAAGAAGGTTGAGAATGAAGAAAGTTTGGGAAGTGATTAAAAAGATTCTGATTTGGATTGGCAGCTTATTTGTTGCCATATTCACGGTTCTTCTTGTTAGAGATTCCCGGGTCAAGCCCGAGAATGACACGGTTGAACAAGATATAAGGGAGGATGATATTGATGAAATCAATGCTAAGGCGGCTAAGAAACGGGAGGAAGCGATTGCTCGTATTGAGCATGCTGATGCTCGTACTTTGTCCGAAGGTTATGGCTCAGTCTGTGACGCAATCTCAGACGGAAAAGCAAGATTCAGAAAGCGTTGCGGCAGAGCTGACAATTGAGGAAGTTATGGAAATTGCAGAAGAAGAAATTGAGCGAACAGCTCAGGAGGCAGTTAAGGCTGCTTTACTGGAAGTTGGCGGCGAGCTGGCTTATGAAAAAGAGAGAGCTGAAGAACTGGAAAGACAGAAGCTGGCTCTTGAAATAGAAAACAAAAAGCTTAAGGAAGAATGCCAGAAGAAAGACAAAAACTTTCTTTATGGTGTTTTGATTGGTGGAACTGGTGGCGTGGTGCTTATCAGTGTAGTTATGGGATTGCTTGGAGGAATAAAATGATTTTTGATAAGAACAAGGTTCGGGGAATGGTGACGGTTACTGTGCGTGATAAGGACGGTAATATTAAATGTTTTGAACGCAGCTTGTGGAGACGAATGTTCGGACTTAAAGCAAAGCCGATGATTTTCAAGCATCACAACACCATCACTACTCAGGGAGATGGACTACTTGCGGATCTGATGATTAGTAATCCTGTTCAGAACAAGGTGGATGCAACTTATGGTTATATGATTGTCGGAACCGGCTGGACCGGAAGCAGTCCTAAGAACAATACGAATGTAAACACTTCAACCGGAACTTATAAAAAACTTGATTCAACTTTCCCGAAATTGCAGGCAGCATTTGGACAGACAGGACAGAATGTTGTTTTGTACCGCACAAGCTTTGCTGCAGGAGATTTGAACGCAAATGGTATAAACGAAGTTGCACTGATGAACGGAAACAACGCACAGGCAAAATGTCTTGCTTATGCACAGATAAGCCCTGCTGTAAATGTAACAAGTGCGGACAGTCTTCAGATTGACTGGCAGATAACTGTAAGCGGAAGCTGATTATGAGCAACACAGTTCTAGGAAACAAACAGGAATATACATTCTATCAGGAAACTCACGAAATTGAGCTTGATGATGATGAATGGATTGAAATGGAAGGTGAAATTGTTGATGAACAAGTTATTGTTGGATTCAGAGAAACCTGTCCTAAAGCATCACAAAGTACAACCGTGCAGATTGGCTTTTACTATAAACCGCCTGATTCTGAATGGTATTGGGATTATATGTATGGTGACCCATACAGACCAATTGTTCCTGTTGTATTCAGCTGCAACAATAATGGAAATCTTACGGAGTGCCTGAACCAGAGCTTTTTTGAAGTAGCTTTAAGTAATAGAAGCGAAGGCTGGGTTGTGATGAATGTAACACTGAAAAGAGCACTTGCGAAAAATGAAGTTGTTCTGTTTGGTGTTTATTCTGACCAGTTAGGAATTGCCGGAATTGATTGTGCGGATGCAGACAGCGTTTCGAGCTATTACTATTTTTCACATGCAGACAGACGAAACTATAATTCGGCAATTGATTATGTTTCTTCACAGGCTTTTCTTAATAAGCAAGGCAAGGTAACTTGCGAATACTACCCGATGATTTACCTGGAATATGTAAATGCAGTTGAATCTGTTGCGTACACCAGAACTGTACTTGGGAATGTGGGAGCCTCTACTCTGCTTAGTAAGAGAGGTGTTTATAAAAGAAACAAAAATATTACGATGGCTGCCATTGCTCTTATATGGCGAAAAGGTGCTTATAAAAAAACTGTTGGAACTACTGCAGGAGTTTCAGAAGCTGAAAGCAGAAAGCTTTTGATGACAAGACAGACTGTATCTGGAACAACTACAATTGATAACTCAGGCCGAAAACTTAGAGCTGTTAGAAGTATTCAGAACAACGGAGGCTTTTCAAGCTCCTACAGAAGAATGCTTATTAAAAGAATCTGTAATTCGGAAACAGTTGGACCTACAGAAACCGTACAAAGATTTCTTTTGATTATCAGAAAGCTGGTTTTGACAAAAGGAATAAATGACAGTTCTACACACAAGGCGAACTATAAAAAGCTTGTCCTGGCAAATACTGAGAATGTGGATGCTGTTTCTAAAAAAAGCCAGAGTATCAGAAATATTGAATCTACTGTGGATGCACAGACAGTTCCGTTTGCTTCTAGGCTTTTCTTCCGTACAGTGCAGACTATTTCGGGATTCTGGGATTGGATTCGTGGGAAGATTCGGGAAGCTAATAATGTGATAACTTTGTTCTGTCCGATTGCGGATGAAATAATTTTGGAGTGTAAGATTTGAAAAGGATTTATAAAAGTAAAACTAAGCTCAGGATTTTAATAGATACTAAGTGTGATTTATCGGGATTTCAGACTGTTTCGATTATGGCAAAAAAGCCGGATGATACGACTGTGAGTTTTCCTGCAGTTGTAAAGGATGTTGAAAAAGGAATCATCTTTTATGATGTTCAGACTGTGGATGAAATAGATGTGGCTGGCTGGTGGACGTTCTGGCCAGAAGTTGTTTTTGATGATGACAGGACTGCCTGTGGACGGGCTGAGAAAGTGTTTGTTTATGAAGAAGGTAGATGACCATGTTCCAATTGAATTTTGTCATGCGGCAAAAGATTTTGTATTGGAAATATCTGGCGATGTGAAGATTTATAAACAATTCTGCTCTCTTGAAAAAAACATCAGCGAAGAAGCTTTGAAGTTTGCTGCCTGGTGGGAGCTTGGAAGATTTCTTGAGAACAGACATTCAATTGCTTTATTAAATGACAATATTGATGAGGTCTATAGAACAATAGAAATGAATAATGTTTTAGATGGATTTAATCAGCTTCAATTAAAGCTGGTTTTATTTTACAGGCTGCTTAAAAAAAATGGGATGATAGATGAATAGCACTGAAATATCTGAGAATGAGAGACTCGCTATAGAAGAGCTTAGCCGGGATCTGCGTGCCAATAAGTTTGTGACCGGTGAAATGCAGTTTACCGATGTTACAAACTGCGACTATTTTCTCAAAGCTTATGGAGATATTATCCGCTATTGTATTACCTGGAACAAGTTTCTTTTCTGGAACGGAACTAACTGGGATATTGATACTCGTGGCCGTGTTGCTGAACGCTGTAAAATATTTGTTCATAAAATGTATCGTGGAATGCGTTATATTACCGATCGTCAGCTGGAAGCAGCTTTTGAAAAACATCTTATAAAAAGTGAAAGCTTCCGCCGTATTCAGGCATTGGAAGGACTTTTGAAAATAAGTGAAGAAATTAAGGTTGAAGATTTTGAGCTTGATACAAACAATTATTATTTTAATGTTGATAAATATACACTGAATCTCAAAACAATGAGAGTTATGGAACCGAACCAAAAACATCTTATTACAAAGAAAAGCAATTTTATTTTTGAGAAAGGCACAGACTGTCCGACCTGGAATCTTTTTTTGATGCAGATATTCAACAAGGATTTGCAGCTTATCCGCTTTATTCAAAAAGCTATGGGCTATGCTTTGAGCGGCGATGTAAGTGAACAATGCCTTTTTATTTTATGGGGAACAGGTGCAAACGGTAAATCTACTTTCTTAAATGTAATGCTGGAGCTTTTTGGAGATTATGCAACAAGTACAGGCATTGAAACTTTTATGAAGAAAAACAGTGAACAGAGCAACGACCTGGCAAGACTTAAAGGACTGCGCCTTGTTACCACAAGTGAAATTGAACAAGGCCGACAAATTAGTGAAAGCCTTATAAAAGTGGTAACCGGAGAGGATGCTCTGACCGCAAGATTCTTGTACGGAGAGTATTTTTCTTTTAAGCCGACCTTTAAGATTTTTATGGCGACAAATCATAAGCCGAAAATCCGGGGTGCTGATAACGGTATCTGGAGGCGTATTAAAATGATTCCTTTTACCGTGACTATCCCTCCGGAGCAGAGAGATAAAAATCTGACCGCAAAACTGATTGCAGAAAACTCCGGAATCTTGAACTGGCTTTTGAAAGGCTATGCGATGTGGAAGAAAGAAGGACTTGAAGAGCCAGATGCCGTAAGAGAAGCAAATGAAGAATACAGAATGGATATGGATAGCGTTGGAACTTTCGTGACTGACTGCCTGGAGCTGGATGCGTCTTTACAGTGGCGGCTTCCTACAAATCTGCTTTATCAGACTTATATCAAATGGTGCAATAAAAACAATGAACGTGTAATGAGTCAGAAGTGGCTTGGTATGAGAATGAGTGAAAAAGGATTTAAGCGTGTTATCACAAATGGACAGCGGCTCTGGTGTGGGCTGGCGGTGAAACTGGAATGGAGATAAAAAATCAAAAAAATCTGTTGGTGGAGAGAAATATACAGAGTCTCTTGAGAAGATAATAAAGAATCCTTGTATCTTATGTTGAAAAGTACTTATATTATCGTCTATCATGTGCAGATTTGATTAGAGCTTACTCCATAGTATTTTTCATATCAACAACGAAACTGTATCTATTAAATGTAGAAGAATTCTCATCTATTAACCGTAGAAGAATTCTCATCTATTAACCGTAGAAGAATTCTCACGTATTAAATCATGTAAAAATCTAACCGAAATCTAACCGTAAATCATGTTAGAATTCTAACCGAAATTATTTAGGTTTGATGGACATTTTCAGGAGCTGTTCCTGGAGAATGTCCACATTCTTTTTCAGTTCAAGCAGA
>JAFZWX010000160.1 GCA_017617145.1 Treponema sp.
ATCTGCTTGAACTGAAAAAGAATGTGGACATTCTCCAGGAACAGCTCCTGAAAATGTCCATCAAACCTAAATAATTTCGGTTAGAATTCTAACATGATTTACGGTTAGATTTCGGTTAGATTTTTACATGATTTAATACGATTATTATAAAAAATGAATTCTTATAAAAACAGACCTCTCCCGTGGAAAATATCTTTGGGCAACAGAAGGAAGTTACCCGAAGATATTTTCCACTCCGAGGTCTGTTTTTCGATTACTTCTTTTATTTATACTCCGAGTCAGAACGTGAGTGGATCTTATTTTGAATAATTTACAACTTGTTCAGTTAGTAATGGTATAAGCTGTTTTTTTCTGGAAACAATTCCTTGCAAAAAGTAGACATCCTCTTCTTGTTTTGGGAAGGTTATGAACTGGTTGAACTTTGGGTCGCATGATATGAAAAGCAGGCTCGACAGGGTTGTGATGTCTGTAACAAGGAGGCACGAGAACAAGGCTTTGCGGCTGCGGGCTTCTATTTCTAGTTCTTTGAGGAAGCCTTCTTTGCGTTCGAGGACTTCTTTTGTACTGCCTACTTCTATCTGGCTTACGGTGTAGGTTACTTTTCCTTCTGTGTATTCTTTAAGATCCTGACGAACAAGCTCCCCTGCGTTGCGGCCTGTGATATTGCTGCCGGCAATTAAAATTTCGTTGCCTATTTCTTTTATATCAAGGTCGGCAATATTAGAAAGATATTCTGCTGTTTCGCGGTCAACTTCTGTTGTTGTGGCAGATTGAAGAATCAAGGTGTCGCTAAGAATTCCGCAGAGCAGAAGCGGTGCAATATCTTTTGGAATTGGGATTTTATATTCACGGTACAGGTTTGCAATTTGTGTGGCCGTAGAACCAACCGGACGGTTTATAAAGGTAATTGGATTTTTTGTTGGAATTGCGCCGATTCGGTGATGGTCTACAACTTCCTGAATTGTATAGTGCTCAATGCCTTCCACAGCCTGAGTCATTTCGTTGTGGTCTACTAAAATCACTTCGATGTTGGGTTCTTTCATAAGGTCATGCTCAGAAATAATTCCAATAACCTTGTTGTCGTCATCAACTACCGGAAGATACTTACAATGTGCCTGTGAAAGCAGCTCTTTGATTTTTGAAATTGTATCGTTTGTATGCACTGTTTTAATTTCGGTGTCGCCCATTACACTAACTGGCATAGAGTAAGCAATGAGCATTGAAGTTGGAGAAGTTGAATATGGACTTACAATTACACTAACTCCATTTTTTTCTGCAAGCTCACGCAGCTCCTTATTTATTACATAGCCCGAAGTTGTAATGAGCAGCTTTACCTTATGTTCAATACAGATTTTATGAATGTCGGTACGGTCCGAAGCAATCACAACGATATTTTCGGTAGCGTGTGCATCAAGGCGGCGAACAAAAGTTTCCGGGCTGGAAGAACCAACGTGAATTGAAGCCTTAAAGTTTTTGTCTGCGTCATCGGCAATTATAATTGGCTGGGCGTTCAGTGTTTTTTGAATAAGATTTATTGTTGTAGAAAACCGATGCTTTTTTTCGGGATTCAAAATTGTTAGTACGCTTTTTGCAAAACCTGAATAATGTAAGAGCGAAAGGTAGTGGCCGTCTTTGTCTACAACTGGCATTACACGGTTTTCAGATTTTTCCATGCGGGCAATTGCTTCCCAAACAGAAATATCTTCGGTAACAGTTTCTACATCATACTGCATAAAGTATTTTACTTTTGGAACAAGGTCTGGCAGATACTCCGGGCGAGGCACATTGAACTTTTTGAAGATGTATGCTGTCTGCGGGTTTAAGTGTCCGGCGCGTGCTGCCTTGTATTCTTCGTGTCCTAAAAGATTTTTGAGTCTTGCATAACCAACTGCCGAAACTACAGCATCGGTGTCGGGATTTTTATGACCTATGATGTAAACTGTTTTATTCATTTATGCCTGCCCCTGCCAGATGTTGGCATTTTCCTGGTTCATTGCAACTGACCAAAGTGAATGTTCTTTATGCGGGTCCACTCCACATTTTTCAAACAAATCAGGAAGATTTACAAACTCGTAGCCCTGCTCTTTCAAAACAGGAATTGCGCGGTCAACTGCTTCAAGCGTTGCCTTGTTGCCTTCCATTACATGAAGCAAAAAGATTGTGCCATTCTGTGCTGCCTGAAGCATGTGCTCGTAACGAAAGTCGGCATCCTTATCGGGTTCCCAGTCATTTACACCGCAACCACAGATAAATGGAACCTTAATATTTTCATACATTTTTTCTGCCATATCTACAAAAGGAGGACGGAAGAAAGTTGGACGAACACCAACAATTGCTGTAATAAGGTCGTCGCATTTTTTGTATTCTTCGCGGATTTCTTCCGGAGTCAGCTTTGACATAAAAGGATGTGTCCACGAATGATTTTGAATATCACAGCCCATTTTTACTGCGCGTAAAATCACCTTTTTGTTTTCTTCTGTAATTTTGTTTCCAATTAAAAAGAACGACCCCGGAACATTGTGCTTTTCCATAATATCAAGCATGTCGTTCATTGTGTTATCGCCCGGAATTGTGTTAGGCCCGTCATCAAAACTTAAACAAAGATATTTGCTCATCGTAAAATCCTTCCTTCTTTATTCTTAATTCTTTCTGCGTAGTCAAAAACATCACGCAGAGGAGTGTCAAATTCCATGCCGCCAATATTAAGCTTATCCGGTGCATTCGGAATAAATTCAACCCAGTGAATATCGCTTCCGCTTGTTACAGGAAAATCGTAGGCTTTGGCATAATGCTCGGCAAGTTCATTTTCTATAGCTTTGTTTCCTGCATTGTAAATTTCAACTCCATGAATCTCGCGCGGGTGAATATGAATGGCACGAATGTAATCGCGAAGCCTGAACGGATGTGCCTGAATCATAAGACCGCCTTCACGATTTACTGCTTCAAAAACCTGCCAGTGACGCATAGTTTCAATTTCGGGGTGATCATAAAGCCATTTTTTGTCCAGCCCATAGATAAGATAATCATCGCCATCAAAAGTCTGTTCAATTCCAAAAAATACTTTGAACTCGCGGTCGGTACCAAGGAGGTTGTTTTCTTTGTTGAAGGCTTGGGCTTTGGCCAATGCTGCTTCGTATCCGCTGCAATAAATGTCTACACGGTCAAGCCAGTTTCCTTCGCGGGGAGCTGCTGTATTGCCCCCAAAAAAGTGGTCCGTAACAAAAATGCCGGAATATCCAGCTTTAAAAAACGGCTCAATATAGTCAGCGCCGCTGTTACGACCACAGGCACTTCCCTGATTTGTATGTAAATGAGTTTCGTACTTATAACCAGCCATAATTTTATTATAATGAATGCCGGGTTTTGTATCAATTTGTATGTTTAGTTGTTTAAGTTATATATATGAAGAAACTAACAACCATATTTATTACATTAGCATTAACCGCATCGATTTTTGGAGCTCCGGCTCAGGAACTGGACTTGTCGCTGGCGCAGGATTCAATCAATTCTTTTGATACAAAGCTTTACCAGACACTGAGTACAACAGAAGGAAACGTAAATTATTCAGCAATTTCTATTTACAGTTTGCTTTATGCCTTGCAGAAGGGTGCGCAGGGTCAGACTCAAAATCAGATTAACAATGTACTCACCATTGAGCCTTCAACAGAAATTGACGGGCAGTTAAAATCAGTCATCACCAAAACTCAGAACATGACAAATTCCTTGTGGTATAAAAATTCACTAACAATAAAAGGCGATTATAATCAGTTTACCAAAGATTATGATTTTACAATTAAGCCTGTGAATTTTTATAATGCCGTCGGGGTCAAAAATGAAATAAACTCATATATATCAGAAAAAACGGAAAAGCTTATAGAAAACTTTTTGAGCGATCCGCTGCCGGTTGATACTCAGCTGGTGCTTTTGAACACACTTTATTTCCACCAGAAATGGCGAAATGAGTTTGACGAAGACATGACATATAAACTGGATTTTTATAAGACGGCCACAAGCACCAAAAAAGTCGATATGATGCATAAAACCGCCTACTACCAGTATTATCAGACTGCCGATTGCCAGGTGCTGGAGCTCCCTTACGAAGATAAACGCTATTCAATGATAGTAGTTTTGCCAAGAACTACGGACTATAATTTTGAAAACCTCAAGGTTGAAGAAGTACTAAAGGATCAGCAGCAGAAAAAATCTTCAAAACGAGTTCAGCTTTCATTCCCAAAGTTTGATATTACCACCGGCTACGACCTTATTCCTGTTCTTAAACAAATGGGAATGACAAACGCCTTTAACCGCACCGCTGCCGATTTTTCAAATATTTTTGATTCCGACCAGAGTATTTACGTAGACGCCGTTGTTCACAAAGTCCGCATCCTGGTAAACGAAAAAGAAACCAAAGCCGCCGCGGTAACAATGGCCAGCGCCCGCGCCACTTCCGCCATGCCCGAGCACCCGATTATTTTCAACGCAGACCACCCGTTTGCATATGTGATTCGTGATAATGAGCTTGGAATTAATTTGTTTACGGGAATTGTAAGGGAACCGGAATAACGCCTCCTATTATTTCTCGTTGTTCCCTATTTCCAAAGCGGTTTTGTTTTTTGCATTTAGAGCAGAAACAGCCTTTTGTCCTGTAGCTTTTTCGTATTCCTGGCGAGCCTTATTTGCAACTTTTCCACCCCGAACAGCTACTTTTTTGCTTTCATTAAAACCTTCCGGTTTTTCCTGTTTTGAAATGGAAGTTGCAGTAACTTCGGCAAGCATATTCAAAACAAGTTCAATATTAGTCATATTATCTCTGAGATTTTCTTTTTTAAGACCTTTCTTTTGTTTGTATTCTTTTACCGAAAGTCCGCTCCAGGCTTTTGTCATCTCGTTTGTAAGAATTGCGTAATCTTTTTCTTTTTCAATTCCACGAGCCTTCCATTCATCTGTAAGTTCTTTACGCATTTCGATTGTCTGTAAACGCTGATTAATCCAGCCTTCTGTATATCCTTTGGCACGGTAAAAGTCGGCACCACGGAGGATTGCTTTTTCTGGGTCGGCAATTTCATCTAAACGGTCAGCACCTACCTGTGCGAGCCACACCTTAAATGGTTCTGCTTTTGGAGAAGGAATAGATTGAACTAAACGGAGAACACCTTTTGTATTAAGAACATCTGTTGAATAGTTTTTCCCATCAGATGCCGGGAGTTTCAGTTGGTGACAATTTGTCACCAACTCACTACCTTCAGTTTTTAAGCGTTGCTTTAATTTATTCCAATACTTTCTTGCTGTAGTATAATCAGCACTATCTGCTAAAATCCAGCAAATATCCACTACCGAAAAATACCAG
>JAFZWX010000161.1 GCA_017617145.1 Treponema sp.
ACAAAAACAGAGTGCCCTTCTTTTACAGCTTTTCCCTGCAAAGGAAGTGCAATAAGATTTCCATACCCGCCTTTTGGTATCTCATCCTGATTCGGAAAAAATCTATCAAAACTTTCAAAAGAAATTGAATGTCTTTTTTGCATTGCAGCTTTTATGATTGCGCTTCCAAGATTTCTTGCAAGTCTAGATGAAATAGTTTCTTCAAAGAAAATCCATAGATGGCCACCATTACCTGAGCGAGAGATTTCAAGATAACTATTAATTCCAAAATCAGAAAACGATTTTTGAATGGCAAGAATATCTTCTTTCCAAGAAATCGGATCTTTCTGAGCATGCGAATACGTCGCTATCGCTCCGTTTGCATGAGAAGAAGTTATTGACATTTGCGCCTTCGGCGCATGCGCATCAAAATCCATTGCAAGAAACTTGCAGAGATTTCCCTCCATAAGTGGATAAAGTCCAATAACATCGCGACAAAATTCATCTTTCCCAGCAAGATGATTGTAAAAGTAATTATCTGATAAAGCCACAGGTAATTTGTAAGGGCAAGTTGTGCAGGAATACTTCTTTAAATCGCATTTACCAGATAACCACTTGTTTCCACAAACAGGAGAATATCCACTTTTGTTAGACTTCGCATTGAACCAGCGAAGTGCAAATACATCCTGTCTGCCAGAAAACAAAGTCTTAAACAGATTGATTTTTTCTTGCGGTGAGCTTTGTCGATTAATGAAGTTAGTTTGATTACAAAGAGCATCTGTTGTTACCGATGACATTATATTTTGTACAGGTTGAGTCTGAAGAGAATTTTGTTTTTCGGTTAGATATTTTTTGACTGCTGCATTTGAATCAGACAAATCCATTAACAGAGAAATTAGATTTTCTTTGGATAAAGATTGTAGATATTCTTTTAAATCCATAGGCTCTTTTTATCTTATTGTTATTATAATTCCTCAAGTATAAGATATCAACGGTACGTATTGAATCACGTTCTATAAATGACAAACTGGCAATCCGGAAATTACTCAACAACTTGTTGAGCAATTAGATTCTAAAGCATTTACTCCACAAATTGTTGAGCAAATAAAAAATGAATTAATTTCAGTTCCATGGGGACAGCATACTCTTTTGATAGATAAGTTTAAGAATCAACCTCAAAAAGCTCTATTCTTTGTGCATCAAACTGTTGTAAACGGTTGGAGCCGAGATATGCTATTAAATTACGTAGGAACCGATTTGTATGAAAGACAAGGTAAAGCTTTGACGAATTTCAAAGCTACATTACCTGATGAAACAAGCGAACTAGCACAGGAACTTACAAAAGATCCTTATAATTTTGCTTTTACAGAGATTACTGGTAAATACAATGAACGAAAACTAAAAGATGCACTTCTACAAAATATAACTGAGTTTTTACTTGAATTAGGAACAGGCTTTGCTTATGTAGGAAAAGGGTACAATGCCAACTATTGAAGAAATAGAACATAAACTTTCTTCAACTATAGGTATTGAAGAAGTTGCAAAGGACAGAACAGAACTCTAAGAAAAAGACATAAAAGCCTATTCCATTGGTCGTTGCAGAGACCTTAAACCTGCAACATAGTCGGTTTGATTTTTATGTGTTAGAAACAGCAACCTCTCTTAATTGTGGATAGAGTGCGAATAATTCTTCTACGGCGTTTTCAATACCCATTGATTCAAATTTTTTTGCACGTAATATCAAATCAGAATTATCAAGTGGAATATAATCTGGTCTGTTAGGAAAAACATATATTTTTAACTTGTTGTCTTTTTGATATTCCTGAAGTTTTGTTAAAACATTCTTAATAGGAATTTCCTCTAAAACTGGCTCATCACAGTATGATATTACTTCTGGTTTCCACAAAAAATTATAGTGATTAAAATTCTTACCATTTAGTTTATACAGAGAAGCTTGTGTTGAATATATTTTTTCCAAAACACCTGGCCATCTTTCTACAAGAATAGGCATATCATTTTCAATGCTGATGTTAACATCATAATCACCATGTGAATTTTCATTGCAGGCAAAAAGCATTGCTATTACTTCATTATCCACTGCATAAACACATTCTTTTTGATGTGTACTTAAATGTTTAGTTATAATTCTCAATCCAGAAATGTGACTTCCATGATAAACATATTCCATAATTTTCTTCCCATAATATTTTATTTATAACTACCAATTTAATTTTTCCTACAACAAAACATTCCATATTCTTTTGGGACAACCAGAACACCGTCCTCCATCTGCTTTGCAAGGATGTCACAAATTTCAATTTTGGGAATGGTGCTTAGGGTTGTCATGCTGGAAAGTGAATAAATGTATTCAATCAGATCATCAAGTTCAGTTACGGCGAGGGAATCTTCGTAGTTTAATTTCTGGACATCAGAAAAGAATGGTTCAAGGATTTGCTTGCCATTTTGAAGTGTGAAGTTTTTATTTACATTATCTTCAACTCCGTAAGTACCTAAGATCTTTGAAAGATATTCTATGATTCCATGCTCCCCAAAAGTTGCGGAGTAAAAGGCACCACCTTTTTTCAAAACTCTGCGAACTTCGGACAAACCACGTGCAATGTCCGGTACATGATAAAGCATCATATTTGCAATCACAACATCAAAAACTTCTGCCTCAAAAGGAATATTCTGAATATCAATCACACGATATTCAACATTGGCATCGGACCCGATATTGGTCTTTGCGTTTTCAAGCATTCCTTCAGAAAAATCAGAAAGCACAAGTTTAGAACAAGCCTTCATCAAATCATCATGGCCCTTCCACATATCGCCGGTACCACAACCGAGCTCCAGTACCTTCATTCCTTTTGTGATTTTATAATTCGAAAAAATCCAGTTGCCGAATCCCATTTTATTTGTTGAATATTTTTGATGAATCGAAATGCGCGTGTTTAAGTTTCCTGCACTGGCATACTGTTCTTTTACATTTTTTTGATTATTGATTGTACTCATTTTTTTATCCTTTCAGCGATTCCCCAGCAGCGGATATCATCAAGCTGTTCTGCGGTGAGGGTGCCGGCATCATACAGGCGCTGATATTCTTCGTCCACAGAACTGTCAAAAACAAGAAGGTCATCGGTATTTATTGTAACAGGAACTCCATTTTCTACAAGGATTTTAATCGGATGTTCGGCATAGCTTTTTGCGTAGCCTAATTTGATGTTGCTGGTAGGGCAGACGTTCAAAGTGATTTTTCTGTCGGCGAGCAATTTCATTACTCTTGGAGAGTGTACAGCGTTTATTCCGTGGTGGATTTCGTCGAGGCCTAGTGTTTCAATTGCAGCTTCAACATCATCTGCAGAACCGGTTTCTCCAACGTGCATTCGTTTTATGACATCGTATTTTTCTGCAATTTTGTAAAGCGGAATGTAATCAGAAAAAGGTTTGTAGCCTTCGCCGCAGCAGACATCAATTGATTTAAAATATCCTGAGGCAAAATATTCTTCTGCCCTTGCCAGCGCAGGTTCTATATCTACGTAAGATTGGAATGCAAGTTCCGGCTCATAAACTGCATCCGGACAATACTTTTGGTGAAGCATATCATAATACTCGCAAAAGTTTTTGAGGCTGCCGTAATCTTCAATGTCAGTTTCAGAAAAACTAGGCGCAAAACGTGCAAGATGATTTCTTCCGGCTTCTACAAAACAACCTTCGCGGCGAACATCAGTCTGATTATTGTCATGAGCGCGGCAATAGTCTCTGATATTATTTACGTACCAGTCCTGCATTCCCTGAAGGCCTTCAAAAACAGCAGGCGGTTTTGCAAAGGTGTGATTCATTTTTTCAGAGAGCCACTCAACCCGGCAACCGCGCCCAAGATGATTATGCACATCACTTTTTGGAATTGAAAGAAGAGTTTTTGTATCGTGATTTTTGAGTGCGGTTATAAAAGCTTTTGAAAACTTATCCGGCATGACGGCTCCTTAAAATTCCAGATTACTTTTTATTTTGTCTTCCATCTGGTGAATGTATTTAATTCTGTTGATTGTGTTTTTTACTTCGGTGAGTCCCAGCTCTTGTTCGGATTTATCCTGGCAGGAACCCAGCGCCCTTTGGATATTATACTCCAACCATTCAATCCAGGTATAGGTGAGACCAAAGACGCTTTTGTAATCTCTAAAACCATTGTCGTAAGCTTCAAAGTAGCCCTGAAAAAATGCCTTCTGTTTTTCCACATCAAAATCACAAAGCGTAATTCCCGACCACTGAAGCGAAAGTTGAATTGCACTCGAAACAGGATTTCCGTAATCAAGACATTCAAGATCAATTACAACCGGCTCGTCGTTTTCCCACATAACGTTTTTCGGGTCCATGTCTTCGTCGATGATTGTTGTGATGTTAGGAAGGGATTTGCGGGCTTTGTTTCGTTCGGTCTGGGCGTAGTCGAGTAGGGGGAGGTTTCCTTTTAGAAGAGACTCGACTTCTTTTGCCGGCGCGTCAGTATTTGAACCAGCAGCCTTCTTGAGATATTCATTCCAATCAATTGTACAAAGTTCTGGCTCTGATTGCTCAGACTGTTTTGTCTCAATCGCATGAATTCTTCCCTGAATATTTCCTGCCTTCCAGCATTGTTCGGGAGTAATATTATTCCAGTCAGTTATGTTACCTTCGTGCCACTCAAAAATGTAAAAGTAATTGCCCAGAAGCTCCTGCATCTTTTTTCCATCAAAGTTGAGGGCAGGAACAATCGGAATCCCCTCTCCCTCCAGAATCGCTTCAAGCCGTTCAGCCTTTTTGTAATTATCCATTGCAGCCGGCCGCTTCATAATTTCAGAATTAAGATGCTTCACAGCATAAGTGTGATTCGCCGTGCATACCTTATACATTCTGTGCATAAAGCCGCCAGACACCGGTGTGATGGGAAAAATAACTTCAACGAGCGAAAGAGTTTCAAAAAGCTGTGAAATTAAAATTGTGATTTCTGACCGCATTATTTTATTATAGTGCAATATTCTTTTAATGCATAATACTCTCGTCTATACAACCCAAAATCAGCAATATTTGTTTTATGGAAATCTTCGTAGCGGCCAAAAATATCCAGAGCCTGCTCCATCGGAAGCCACTTGAATGTACAGCCAGCCTGATTTTCAGCTTCGGTAAGATTTAAGTTTCCAGTGTCTTTTATCAGTTCACAAACAAAATAATGGTTGATATGGCGCCAGTCACAAAAGAGTTCCTCTATTTCTAAATACTCTTCTTTTGCATGAACCTCCATACCGGTTTCTTCCAGCAGTTCGCGTTCACAGCATTGTTCATAAGTTTCGCCGTCTTCAACACCGCCACCGGGAATAATATATTTGTTGTTTTTTTCCTCATAGCCCAAAAGAACCTTGCCGTCATTTACAACAATTCCACGGCACGCATGACGAAGGTGATTTACATATCCAAGATAGTCATCGTTTTTTAACTGAAGTTTTTTCATTTTTAATTCTTCTCTACTTTTCTGTAATAGTTTTATTGTCCTTTTCAATCTGTCGAACACTTTTTTCTGGAGTCGGTAAATCTTCTGGCATAGTTCCGCCAAGTTCCTTAATTGTCTGACGGACTTTCTTTCCAACTTCATAATGAGTTTTGTTAGCTTCTGATTTTCCTTGAATATGTTCACGACGAAGTTTTTCTTCTGTTTGAGTAGCTCGGAAGAGGTTTGCAGCAAGTTCTGTACTTCCCATATAATCAAGGATTTCCTGATTCTTTTTAAGGCCTTTTCGTGCTTTTATATCCTGCGCCTTCAAACCATTGTATAACCCCATATATCCGTAATTTTGGAAAATTGCAAAATCAATTGGTTGTTTTACACCAGCTTCCTGCGCAGCATTTGCCAGAGCAGAATTATGCCGTTTCATTTCTTTGCGGATTGCAAGACGTTTTTGTTCTTCTGAAAGACGGTCGTAATCTTCAATAAGTTCCTGCTGACGGGTTTTTACCGCAAAATAAGTCTGACCAAGTGCAATGATTTCTTTTCGCGGATCGCCGTTCATTACAATCAGATAACAGGCGTAACGCGACAATGCAATATCTTCTATCTTTCGTTTAGCATTCGAACCTATTTCAACCATTTTGCGCACCTCCGCAAAATGGTCTGTTATAGTTTGCCCACTGTTAGCACATGCAGTTTTAGCTCGTTCAATTGCTTCTTTTAAATACCGCCACTGCGAATACTCTAATGCCGGCTGCAACTCTCGGGCATACCAGAATTCCTGCCCGTATTCATTGATGTGTTTGAGATTTTCAAAAATTTCTTCGGAATAATTTTTCGTATCCATTTCTTTCCTCTTGAGTAATTTGATTTTTCAGCGCCATTCCAACCCTAGCCTGAATTATGGTAAAGAAAATAAAAAAGAAAAAAATAAATACAAATAATAACCGCACATACTAAAAAACGCAGATGAAATGTTGGATCCTGTTTTCTGTGCAGCACACTTTACACTTTAAATATAATAGTATTTCTTTTGAAAAACAATATCAAATTTATGTAAATAAAAATGATTTTACGTCTTTATTTTTTTTCTGATTTCAACAGTTTCATTACTTTGTGGGAAAAAAATGAAATTGTATTTCATCGGATTTATGAATCCCAGCTTTTCTGCAAGTTTCATAGAAGGTGTATTTTCTATATCGCATGCCCAGATAGGCTTTAAACCTCTTTTATCAATTTCTTCCAGAGTTCTGACGCAGACTGCGAATGCCAGACCTTTGCGCTGTTTATCGTCATCAGTGATAATTCCAAGTTCTGTATATCCTCGGGCGGTAAAAGCAACTTCGCTCTCACTGCAGATTTCGCCGTTTTCGATTGCATAAAATCCAAAGGCAATTTTCAGGAAGTTTTCTTTTGAACCATAAACACGCTCATGAAATTCTTTCCAGGGAACCTTTTCGTACAATTCGCTGTCGTATGGTTTTATTTCTACATCTCTAGGTTTCTGTTCAATAGTTTTTCTCTGAGTATATTCGTGTCGGGGAATCACAATTCCCAATTCAGCCAGTGGAAATTTTGAACCTCTTTCAGGCGCCCAGACAACTTGAATCCAAGTTGTTTTAATTATTTCACGCAAGGTTTCTTCAATCCAAGGCATGTCTGCATCATCACTAATATAAACCCAGCTCATATCAAGTTGGCAGATTGCTTTTGTCGGCGAATCGATATTATCAACAAAAGTCTTACCCGGCAATATTCCATCAAAATAACACCAGAGCGCAGAAGTGTTTGGCTGCCTTTTTTTGAACAATGGGAAAATCAAAGCTTTCTTTGCTTCAGGTAATTGAATAAGCATAAAATTCTCCATTTTATTATTTTTTAATATGATTTAGTAAAATAACCGCCGAAGACCCAGCCGAATTGAAGACTTTCAACGTCCGGAATTGAGATATAGTACCAGTATGCTTTTACACCATCTATTGTTTCTGCATTTATAGTTCGTGCATAAGTGGTAATTTTTGTACCTTTTTTAATTGTATCAGTTTTTTCAGAATATATTTCATAATATAATCCGACATTTTGAGTTTTTGACTTTGTGGATGGACCGGTTCTGAATCGCACATTATCGCTCATTGTTTTTTCAGACTGTTCAACAATTACTGGAGTTCCTTCAATTACAGCTGTATCACCATTTGATTTTATGCATCCATCAGGACAGAAATTTGTCCCATTAAGATTTAATTCATTTGCAAAGTAAAAATGTTCGTTATTAAAGGAAAGAGTTGCAGTTATGCTTTGACCGGTAAAAATCGTATTCAAAAATTCAACATTATGATTGTAATCAAAAGATGATAAAATCAGTTTATTGTTCTTTATTTCATATTTTCCAAAAGCAACTATATCTCCCCAGCCTATTGCAAAATAATCATCAGCATAAAAAAGCAGCATCCAGGAAGTATTTGATTCCATCAGCCAGATTGTTGACATTAATTTTTCTTTTGAAAGAGTTTTGTCATTTATATTATATTTGATATCACGCTTTCTCCAGGATATTCCGTCGTTCACAGTTTTTCTATAAAAGATATTTAAAGGATTATCAGACTGATATCCTTTTGCTTCAATTTTTTTATTAAAACGAATTGCTTCGTCAGCTGAATACTTATTTGTCTGAGCGGCTAGTGGTAGAAAAAACAGTGTGAGATAAAATATTTGGCAAATAATCTTTTTTGAGAACATTTCTTATTCCTTTTCATAAATTATAAACGGAGTAATCATGTTCGTAAAGAAGAATTTTTCTGCCTTAGAATTAGTGGGATTTTTTTATTCCTATGTACATCGCGTGTCCGCACATTTCTATAATTGATTTGTCTTCTGCGGTTGAATCTATCAACTCGAGGATTTTTGAAAAGACATTCTTGTTTTTGAATTTGAAAATCACATCTTCTTTTTCGTAGCCAAAGCCGCGGATAGAACGGAGCAACTGTTTTTCAAAACCGTTTGCGGCAAAGAGATTTTCGATTTCTTCTGAGGTAGGGTAGTAACCTTCCTGAAAACCATTTTCCGAAAGATTTTTGAACTTGCCCGAATCAAAGCATTCTTCCAGCGTGTTGATATCCACCTGGTCGGGACTCCAGCAGAATCTTTGAACAAGCGCAATACTTCCGGATAAATGAGGAATAAAACTTACAAAAACTTTTCCGCCGGTTTTGAGAACACGACGGATTTCAGCCACACACTTTTTGCGCTCGTCTTTTTCAGTAAAATGATAAAGCGGACCAAAGAGCAGAACGACATCAAATGAGTTATCTTTATAACAGCTCAGGTCTGTTGCATTTACCTGGTCGCAGGAAATCAGATTTTCAACTTTATCCTCTTCCTTCTGCTTTTTCGCCTGCCCAAGCAAAGTTTCAGAAAGATCTGCAAGCGTTACCTTATATCCCTTTTTAGCAAGTGGAAAAGAATAAACTCCGGCACCACCTCCAAGGTCAAGCACAGAGATTTCGGCACCATCACCACCAGCTCGGTCAGCCAGCAGCGGAAGATTTTTTTCCAGAATCCTCATTGTCATTAAAAACTCAAGCTTGCCGCTGTTGTCATTTCGGAGTCTGTTTTTTTCGTCAAAATGTTTATAGTAGTATTTTATTTTTTCAAAGTCAGTCATTCACTTTTATCCATTTCTCATGATGCAAATTATATCTTCTCAAAAATCAGATGATTAAAAAACGATACTTTTTTGAACTCTTCAATTTTGCCGACGCGGATCTCAAGCTCAAGCATTGAGTTGTACCATTCGTCGGTGTATTTGATTTCGTTGTTTGATGAAAGGCCGTAAAAGGCACGGATGCCATAGAGTTCTGAAAGTTTCATTTCATTACCGAAGAACTCTGTAAGATATTCGTTGGTATAAACATCACGGTTTCCAAACATGCTGTCTTCAGGCTTTTCATCTAAGAGATCTAGCGCTGCCTTTGGATTATCTGTTAATACAGCACATCCATAGACACGACCGTAAAGATTGTGCTTTATGATTGATAAATATCCGCCGGGTTTTAAAACACGCTTCAATTCTGCAAGAATCTCGTCTTTATTTTCAACATATTCCAGTACATTGTGGCAGAGAGCAACATCATAAGTATTATCTTCAATATTTTTCAAATAGTCGAGTCCCTGTGTAATCAGGGTATAATCGTCACTCTCAAAACGAAGGTTGTACATTTCTTCATTTGGCTCTAAAGCTGTAACATCATGATTTTTTCCATAGTGCATGGCTGTGATGCAAAAGCCGGCTCCAAAATCCAGAATTTTAAGCCGGTTGTCGTTTTGAAATTTCAACTGATTAAAGATTACATCGTAGAAAATCTTGCCCCAGGGCTGCTCTACCATTTTTCGATAATTTTCAATTGGTGTTGACATTTTTAACTCCTTTTGCGTCTCAGCATTTATAATAACCATGGTAAAAAACTGAATTATAGGGTTTAATTAAAATCAACATGGAGTTGAGGATATCTGAGCTTGCCATAATTGCATTAATCCAGGCAATGTAATCAAGATACGGTACAAAGGTTCCTTTATAAAAAATCTTTATGATTAATGGGAAAATAGTAAGTACGAGAAAGGGCAGTGTCATAAAGATCCAGAAATGGATTTTTGACATATGTGCATCTGAATGAAGCCAGAAAAAGATTCCTGAATGCATTAAATAAATGTCTCCGATTTTGAATACAACAAGAATGTGCAGAATTTCATGAATCAGAAAAACTGGTAATATCAGTCCGAGTCTGAAAAGAAAAGGAATACTGTTCATTGAAGTCGTCAGCAAACTGACAGGAATAAGAATCAGAAACATAAGTGCATAAACAAACCACATATAGTGTTTTCTGAACCATTCATTTTTAATAAAAGGTTTGTACTCATTAGTATCAATTTCAGTTTCTGGAAGTTTAGTTACCCATTTTATCATCTTTACCACACCGCTTTTTCACCGGTAACTTTTTCACCGAGCCAGCTTGCGTTGTATTCAACAAAACACTTGGTGTACTTTACATCCTTGTATTTCTTTGTACTCTTCAAGATAGGATAAATCACGCTTCCCCAGCCAACAGAAATGACTCCAACAATTGCGTAAAAGGGGCCAAGAACAAGCGACTGAATTGTGTGGACATACTCGTGGACTCTGGCTCCTGTAAAATAATCACCTTCGTTATTTGGAACAAAAATGAATGGGTCGAGACTCAAACCTGCCCAGCGGTCATTCCACTGAGTTTGAATTGCACATCTGTAGAACTTATGCGGCTTATTGATATGGATTAAGAAAAACAACAAGCCGATGAGTGTCTGTCCTAATCCCCAGGTACATTGAATTAATAAATACAGAATTTTTTTCATACCATAAGTATAAGGTATGAATGATAAATCCGCAAATAACAAATTATTCTTGTTTTCTTTCCCATTCTTCCCTAGTGATGAGGCAGGTGAACTCACCGGAAGTGATACCTGTTTTAGGGTAAGTTCGCGTTCCTTTATCGTCAATCAGTGTCATTCCAATTTTTTTCATGACGCCAAAAGATGCTGCATTTTTACAGTCGCATTGAGCATACACTTTGCTGATAGAAAGATTTGTGAAGGCAAAGTCTAAAAGTGCAGCAGCCGCCTCGGAAGCAAAACCCTGCTTGCGGTAATTCTTATTGATTATCCAGCCGAGTGTTGCGTAGGAATGATCTTCGCTGTGACTTAGGTCAACATCACAACCTCCAATTATTTTTCCTTCATAAACGATTACAAACTCATAATCAAGCTGGTCGGGTGAGCCCCAGTCTGCTGCATTGCGTCGTACAAATTCTGCAGTCTCCTCAAAACTATCGTTCGGTAGCCAGAACATCATTGTGATTTCTTTGTCGCCGGCATATTCGTGAATCTCTTTTTCGTCGCCAAGTTGTACCGGACGCAATGTTAAGCGTTTTGTTTTGATGTTCATATTACGCTCCTACATACTCATCAACAATGCTTAAAACAGGTCCAAGGTATGTTGATCCAAAAAGATTCAGATGATTTAAAAGCTGATAAAGATTGTAAAGGTCACGGCGATTCTCGTAGCCTGGTTGCAGAGGTCGGGCTTCTTTATACGCTTCATAAAACTCTGACGGGAAACCTCCGAAAAGCTCTGTCATTGCTAAATCTGCTTCAGCGTGGCCTACATAGCAGGCCGGGTCAATCAACATGGCGTTTCCATCCGGACCACACATTACGTTTCCTGCCCAGAGGTCACCGTGAAGAAGGCTTGGCTTTTCCGGCTCTACAAGAAAATCTTCCAGGTTATCTAAGAGTTTTGTAATTTTCGCACGGTCACCTGCAGTAAAATAAGAATCTGCATCTTTGAATTGAGGTGCAAGACGCTGCTCTCGGAAGAAGGAAATCCAGTTTTCGTTTGGCGTGTTTGACTGTGCTCTTGCTCCAATAAAATTATTCTGGAAAAATCCGAAGTGCCCCTTCCCTGTTTCATCATCAAAAAAAATGCTTGTCTTCGCACTATGCATCGCGGCAAGATTCCGGGCAAGTGTTTCCCAATAATCTGCACGCTTCTTTTCGCTATCAATATATTTTAGAAGAAGAAAACTATAGCCCACATCTTCACCATCATCAGTTCCGGTGCACAAAATCTCCGGAGTTCCAATTGCACCGGTTGCCGCAATTGCACTTAGTCCTGCCGCCTCTGCGGTAAAAAAAGCGGCGTTCTGTTTTGCGTTGGCCTTCATAAAAATGTGTTTGCCGTTGTTCAAGTGGAGCGCGTAGGCTTTATTGATGTCGCCGCCAGAAAGTCTGTCGGTTTCAGAAATTGCAATATTGTTCCCAAAAAGAGAAACAAGCGCTTGAGCTAGAGAATTATAATTTGGTGGTAATGTACTTTTCATAAAGCTTTCCATAATGTCCAGTGATAACCTTTGCCATAGCCGATTTTTTTGTAGAACTCATCTTCACCGCCGGTCATGTGAGTGGCACCAAGAGGTTTAAGTGTACAGTAATGCTTAGTAAGTGCCGCTGCTGCAAGTCCTTTTTTGCGGTAGTCGGGGTGAGTACAAAGCGGTTCCATATAGGCAAGATGATTTTGCGGAACCCACCACATGCCGGAAAAACACACATATTCTTCTGTGGCATCTGCTATGATGATGTTGTATTGTGGTGTCTCATGTGGAGAAGGCGAGATGAAAGAACCCCAGCCACTTTTGTGAGATTTAACCGGTGTCCATTCCAGAGAATCATCGTATTTATCCCAGTCCTTAAACTCACCGCGCTCGCCATGACCAAAACCATACCAGCAGAGCTTTGAACATTTTACAATATCAATATCCTTATGGTCTACAAAGTGATAGCCCGCTGGAAGCTCGTAATTCAGTTCATTCTTAAAATCAAAAATCATGTCCTCATATTCATAAACCTGCTTATAGCCGCGCTTGACTGCTACATCCTTTAAGAACTGCTGACCATCAGAAAAAACAAATTGCTGCTCGCCACCAAAGTTCGGCATATTGCTGATTGCATAATCAATCAGTTCCTCAGCAAGAAACTCATAACCTTTGCGCACGTTGAAATAAATGTCTGTTACCGGAGCTTCGTAATAAACAAAAGCAACAACCTTATCGCCGTCGAACCAAAGCCGGTTCAAAAAGCTGTATGAGGAATCCATCCAGGAAGAACGAAGGGCATATTCAAAAAAAGGCGCCGGCCTTCCGCTTGCATTTTTCCAGTCATAAGTTTCTACGAGAAAATCCCAAACAAGATTTATGTCTGATAATAATTGAAATTGTTTTGTTGTAATGTTCATTTTTTACCTCTCAAAGTTTCGCTTATTTAGCGGCAGTTTTTTTCATGTACCAGTAACTATAAGCCTTTTTAAAACCAAGTTTTTCGTACAACCTCTTTGCAATCTCATTTGTCTGCACGACTTGAAGATATGCATGTTTGGCACCTTGTTGTTTTGCCCTGGTAAGAAGCATTCTGCAAAGCTTTTCTCCAAGGCCCAGACCACGCATATCTGATTTTACAATTATATTCTGAATAAGAGCGTAACCGTGTTCAATGGCAGCGGAAGCACATGCAACTATTTCACATTCATGGAAAATAAACAAATAGACTGTATCGACCATAACTTTTGAAAGCATTTTTTTGAAAGTATCCTGATCTGCTTTATCTGTGATATTTTCGAATTCAAAATAATATGGCAGCCATTCTTCTGGGGTTTTGAGAAATCCACAGCTGCAGAATTTTTCATCTTCAAAGGCTTCAAGATTTTCCAGCACCATTAAATCTGAAGGAGTTACAATCTGATATCCACGTTTTGCCAATAAATCTGATAATTCCTGGTCCTTTTCTGTCAGTTTAAAATTTGCCGGCAATCCTTGTTTTTCATAGCATTTTTCACAATAAGAAATTTTTTCTTCTACAGGAATAGTTGAAGGATATAAAACGCTTATTGAATTCGCACGACCTGTGTAACCGTTCGAAAAGCGCATAATCCAGCCATCATACTGCATGATGTTTAAGGCAACATGTCCGTTGGCGGCAATTTCTTCCAGAAATCTGATTTTTTTTGTTGTCATTTTCTATCCCTTGTATTCTTTATAAATATGAAAAACTTCCTGGCGGCCAAGATATTTTGTTCCGTCAAAATCCAT
>JAFZWX010000162.1 GCA_017617145.1 Treponema sp.
ATCTGCTTGAACTGAAAAAGAATGTGGACATTCTCCAGGAACAGCTCCTGAAAATGTCCATCAAACCTAAATAATTTCGGTTAGAATTCTAACATGATTTACGGTTAGATTTCGGTTAGATTTTTACATGATTTAATACGAGCTTTAGATTTACGAGATAAACATATCTTTTGTGATGATTTTTGAGCACAATTGTTCAAGTAATGTACGGTCATGACAAATTACAAGACAGGAACACGATTTTTGAACGATAAGCTGTTTTATAAGAGTGATTATATTTTGAATGTTATTTTCGTCCTGAGCTGCAAAAGGTTCATCAAGAAGCAATAATCCTCCAGCTTCAAGATGTGCAAATGCTCTTGCAATAGCAGTCCGCTGCTGTTCACCACCGCTAAGAGTTTTTGCAGAATCGTTTATTTTATGCAGCATATTTAATTTTTCCAGCCAGGCTGCAGCAGTTGCATTTGCAGCTGCTTTGTCCATTTTGTTTTCAAGCGGAAGTGTTACATTCTTTAATACAGTTTGTGAAGGAATTAAGCGCGGCTCTTGAAAAACGTAGGAAACAGGAAGCCCTTCGACAAGCTCAGGGTGCGCATGGTCAGCAATATAATTGAACAGAGTGGTTTTTCCGCTTCCTGTTGGGGCAAAAAAACCTATAATTTCTTTTGGAGAAACTGCAAGGTTAAAGTTTTTGAACAATTCGTGTCCGCCTGCTGCAAGATTCAGGTTTTCAATTTTTAATATTAATTCATTCATGTATTACACCCCAACCTGCATTCGCGCTGTAAGTTTTTTTACTGCAAGCATAAACAGTTGTTCAAGAACAAAACTAACAATTACAAGAATAATTGCAACAGCCATTACTGTTGAAGTCTCAAGATGAACCTGTGCCTTCTGAAGCATTGTACCTGCAGCGTACTTTGGGAGGCTTAAAACTTCACCGGCAGCAACAACCTTCCAGGTAAGCCCAAATGTCGAAACCATTCCGTTTAAGAAAAAAGGTACAAGTGATGGTAACTGAATATACCGAAAAATCTGTCTACGACTCAATTTAAAAACGTGTGCCATGACAAGGAGCTTTTCATCTGTTTTGTAAAAACCGTTAGCAACTGCAGTAGTCATAATTGGAAGTGTCATAAGAACAGAAACAAAAACAGGAACTGTTCCAGACTTAAACCAGAAAAGTGCAATAAGAATAAATGCTACAACCGGTGTTGCTCTGATTATCGCAAGCGGCAGTTCAAAAAAATCGTGGAAGAAACGTGAAAAACCGGCACCTATACCAAAAACTGTTCCAAGAAGTACAGTAACTGCAAAAGAAATAATTACCCGCAAAAAAGTGTAAGCAAAGGCACGCCAGAAAACAGGAGATTTTACAAGTCCTGTAGTAACGGCAAAAACATTTGCAGGGGTTGGTAAAATGAGCGGGGCATTTATAATGCGGGCAACGACGAACCATACAACTACAATGACTACCAGAGAGAGAATGTATGCTGATATGGTTCGCAGTTTTTTCATTTATTTCCAGTAAAATCCTTTGTCCGGAAGTTTGCCACCAATTGAAGAAGCGTCAAACTCAAGGAAGATATTCAGCAGTTCTTCAACTTTCTTTTTGGCATCGGCTTTGCTGGCTGGAATATAAACATAATTTGCCTTAGGAACAGACTTAGCAACAATTGCGGCTGCAAGTCCAAGTCCAAAATCTTCACAAAGCTTTCCGGCTTCGGCAGGATTTTCCAGAGTCTTGGCAAGAGATGCCTGATAGTCTGAAAGGAATGCTTTAAGAACTTTTGCATTCTTCTTGGCAAAATCTTTTGTTACTACCATTACTGTAAGAGGATAAACCTTGCCCTTACCTTCAAATCTTTCATATTCTGCCTGTAAATCTACTGCAACAAAAACTTTATCAGATTTTGTCTGGGCAACTGTTGCAAAAGGCTCAGGAACAACAGCATATGAAATTTTTCCAGAAATTAACTGAGCTGCAATCTGGGCTGTTGGAATAGAAAAATCAAGAGTTACTCCGTCGGCTGTGTCGGCAGCAATACCATTCTTGCCCAAAAGATATCGGAACATATATTCTGGAGTGGCGCCCTGACCTGCTACAACAACAGTTTTTC
Organism: Treponema sp.; assembly: GCA_017617145.1. Next base: position 2,121 of record JAFZWX010000162.1, read on the forward strand.
CTTTAAGGTCATCAAGCGACTTTACGCTGGTATCTGTTGTAATGAGCGAAAGGTTTCCGTTTCCTGTAATTGCAACACATTGAATTGCGCCGTTTGAACTGTTGTAAACCTTGGCGGCAACATTTGCAGGAAGAAAGCCTACGTCAATTTCGCCCTTGAGCATTTTTGGTAGGAGCGCTGTTGGTTCTGCAAATTTTTCTACATCTTCATTTAAAAGATATGCTGCTGGAATACAGCTTGGACCATTTAAAACACCAAGCCGGAGATTTTGAGCGCAAACGCCTGTGCACAAAACAAGTCCGGCAACTAAAGAGAATATTATTTTTTTCATAGATACCCCGAATGTCATTATCGGGCTTGACCCGATAATCTTATTCCTTGGAAACAAGAACAGGCACTTTTACAGCTTCCTTTTCCTGCTTTACAAGTTTGACCTTGATTTTATCACAATTACATTCAATAGTCACGCAGTTAAGAGAGGCATCCTGATTAGAAAGAATTTCTATCGAAAGTGGATCTTCAATTTCTTTACGGATAAGGCGTCGCATTGGGCGGGCACCCATTGCAGGATTATAACCGTGTTCAATAAGATATTCTTTTGCCTTAGGCTTGATATTTATAGTAAGTTTTTTATCTTTAAGTCGTTCAGAAAGTTCGGCCAGCTGAATGTCAAGAATCTGACTAACCTGTTTTTTGCTCAAAGCATCGAATACAATAACATCATCAATTCGGTTTATAAGCTCAGGATTCAAAAGCTTTTTAAGCTCGTTCATAGCCCCTGCCTTGATTTCTTCATAAGCCATAACACCTTCGGCAGTTCCAAAACCAACACGTCCTTCGTTAGTAATCTGGCGCGCTCCGGCATTACTTGTCATAATTATTACAGTATTGCGGAAGTTTACGGTGTGTCCAAGATTATCGCTGAGTTCCCCTTCTTCAAGCATCTGTAGCAATAAGTTAAAGATGTCCGGGTGTGCTTTTTCAATTTCATCAAGAAGAATTACCGAATACGGATGGCGGCGAACTTTTTCTGTAAGAACTCCACCTTCCTGGTAACCAACATATCCTGGAGGTGCTCCAACAAGTCGGCTGGCGTTGTGCTTTTCCATGTAATCAGACATATCAATTCTAATGAGAGACTCTTCTGAGCCAAAGAGATATTTTGCAAGAGCCTTTGCAAGCTGAGTTTTTCCAACGCCTGTAGGACCAAGGAAAATAAATGAACCAACCGGATGCTTTGGAGAAGAAATACCGGCACGGCTACGTCGGATTGCTCCGGAAATAAGGCTTACAGCACTATCCTGTCCGATTACTGTGCGGTGAAGCTCGTCTTCCATATGAATGATTCGTTCAGTTTCGCTTGCGGTCATCTGCTCAACAGGAATGCCTGTCATTTCGCTGATTATTTTTTCTATATCTGCGGCAGTTACAACTTTGGCAGGACGATTTCCGTTCTTTTCCCAAAAGTTTGTATAAAGGCTGAGTTTTTTCTTTAAGTCAATTACCTTGTCGCGAACAACAGCTGCATTTTCATAATCCTGATTAAGTACAAGATTTCGCTTTTCTTCTTCAAGTTCCTTTTTCTTTTCTTCTAAGAAAGCAAGCTCGCTAGGGCGTTCTTCTTCCTGGATTTTTTTAGCGGCGCCAGCTTCGTCAAGAATATCAATTGCTTTATCCGGCAAAACTTTCTCTGGCAGGTAGCGTTTTGAAAGACGCACGATTGTTGGAATTACATCGTCGGCATAAACAACATTGTGATATTTTTCGTATTTTTCTTTAATTCCCTGCAAGATTTTTTCAGTTTCGTCAACATTAGGTTCTTCTACCTTTACTACCTGAAATCTTCGTTCAAGGGCAAGGTCTCGTTCAATATGACGGGTATATTCCTTTGTTGTAGTTGCACCAATAATCTGGATTTCTCCGCGTGAAAGAGCAGGCTTCATAATGTTAGAAGCATCCATTGTTCCTTCGTTTCCACCAGCACCGATTATTGCGTGAAGCTCATCAATAAACAAAATAATATCTTTATCTTCCTGAAGCTCGTTCAGGATTTTTTTCATTCGCTCTTCAAACTCACCGCGATATTTTGTACCGGCAACAACTGCCGCAAGGTCAAGAGAAAGGATTCTTTTTTTAATAAGCTCTGCAGGAACTTTTCCTTCGGCAATGCGCTGGGCAAGGCCTTCTACAATAGCAGTCTTACCTACTCCAGGTTCCCCAGTCAAAACTGGATTATTTTTTGTTCTGCGTGCAAGAATCTGAATTACACGGTGTATTTCTTTGTCGCGGCCAACTACAGGATCCTGCTTTTTGTCGCGTGCAAGCTTTGTTAAGTCGCGGCTGTATTGTGAAAGGAAAAGTTCCTTTTTCTTATTCTGAGTTTTATCCTGGCGTGAAGCTTTTGCTGCATTTGGTTCGTCAAAAACATCAAAAAGGCTGCCGTCTTCACCAAGAAGGCTTTTGAAAACTGTATCTACAAGAGTTTCGGCACGGGCCTGCCTTATAGAAGAATTATGTTCACCCTGAAGCTCCATAACAACAAAGCGGGCATCCATAATTGTATAATCAGCGGCTTTAAAAAATCGGTTTGTAATGCTTCCTTCTTCGCGGATTGCAGCAAGGAGCAGATGTTCTGTTCCAATATAATCATTATGAAGTGCATTTGCTTCAATGTCGGCAATATCAATAAGCTGCTGATAACGACGGCTCACAGGAAGAGAGTCTAAGGTTGGAGTTTTTGGTTCGTCGGAAAAGAATTTTTGTATAAAATCAAGAAGAGCTTCCGGTTCAAGCAAAAGCTTATCGAAAACCTGATAAGCTAAGCCTTCTTTATTCTTAATCATTGCAAGAATAACATGCTCCGGCAAAAGTTGTTTGCTTCCAAGTTGGCGTGCTTCGTCCTGTGCAAGAACCGAAACAATTTCTTTTGCTCGAGGTGAAAAATTCTTCATTTTTAACTCCAGATAATTATACTTGTCTTTTAATTATCGGCAGAAGGGGCTGTTTTCTGCAATTCAAAAGTACAAAACTCCAAACACGGCACCAAGCACAATTATTATAATAGGATGAACTTTAAACTTCAAAATCAGGAACGTGCACAAAGCATAAAAGGCAAGGCAAACCCATTCAAAAAGGTCTTTCCAGCCGGCTAAGGTCAAAAGCGTATTCAACTCCCCGGGGATTTTTACAAGTGTAAAAAGGAAAATCTGTACTGCCGGAACGAGAATCATACCGGTTGTAATTGGCCGCAGAAAAGCAAGTGAACCTTTTACAAATGGATTTTCGTGAAACTTCTGTAAAAAGCGTGCAATAATAAGAATAATTATAATGCTTGGCAATGCTTCAAAAATTGACGTTAGTATTGCACCAGGTATTCCATACAGATTATAACCAATATAAGTTGCCATATTTATGCCTATTGGGCCAGGCGTACTTTCGCTGATAGCAACCATATTGTAAAACTGTTCGGTAGAAATAAGACCACGCGCAACTATTGTCTGCTGCATGAGTGTAATTGCAACTACACCACCGCCAATTGTAAATAATCCTATATAAAAGAATGTAAAACAAAGTGAAATTATACTCATTTTGATTCCTCCTGTTCAGAGGATTGTTCAGTGGATTGTTCAGTGGATTTTCCAGAAAGAGCAGTTTTTTCTGTTTGAGCTTCTTTTTTCTTCAAACGCACAACATTTAAACATCCAACTGCAAGAGCTGCAAGAATTATAATAAACGACGGCACCTTAAAAAAGAAAATACAAACAAATGCCACAAGCATAAAAAGCACGTTCCATACATTTTTAATTGTTTTTTTTGCAAACTTAATTATTACAGTTGTAAGAAGCGCCGCAACAGCAACGTTTATTCCTTTAAGAGCCGCCTGTACCCGCGGATATTCAGAAACAGAATTAATTGTACCAGCCAGAATAGTTATGATTATGATAGAAGGCGAAATAATTCCAAGAGTTGAAAAAATGCCTCCAAGAATACCCGCCTGTCTGTAGCCCACGAAGGTTGCAACATTTACTGCAATAATTCCCGGAGTACTCTGCCCTATTGCGTAATAATCAATTAAATCTTCTTCTGTGAGCCAGTGTTTTTTTTCTATAAGTTCTTTTTGCAGCATTGGCATCATTGCAAGTCCACCACCAAAGGTAAAAATGCCGGTGCGGAAAAATGCAACGTAAAGTTCCAGCAAGGTTGGCAGAAGTTTCTTTTTTTCCATTTATTCAATCCTCATTTTAATTTCTATTTTAGTTCCCCGTCCTTTGATTCCTTCGACAGGTTCAGCGACCGCAGCCCCGCAATAAAACTCTGCTCCAATCTGGTTAGCTCTGTACTGCATAGAGTTCAAACCTATTCCAGAATTATTCATTTTTTCGTTTGAAATACCAATGCCGTCATCTGTAACGGTTACTACAATAAATGATTCATCTTCTTTGTGACAAAGCACACATGAAACACAAACATTTTTTGCTTTAGAATGTTTCATTACATTATGAAGCGCTTCCTGTATAATTCTAAAAATATTCAGTTTTTGAGTTTTATCAAGAACAATTTCAGGTGGCAGTTTCCATTCATACTTACACTTTATTTCTGACTGCTGCTCAAACGAAGCACATAAATTACTAAGACTTGCATCAAGTCCAATTGTATCAAGATCGACAGGATATGAATTATGAACATATTGTCTTGTTCTTTGCAGGGTGTCGCTTATAAGCTTTGTAAGTTCTTCCATCTGTGACTTTTGAACAGGAGTATCAAGTTTTGAATAGCTGCGGCATAACATTGAAATACCTGCCAGACGCTGACAAATATCATCATGTAAATCATTACTAAAACGCTGCCGTTCTATTTCGCTGATTTTAAGTACTTCACTTTCAAGATGATCAGCATAACGCTTTCGTTTTTCATTTGCCTCAATTCTGTTCAAGGTAAGAGCTATATCTACAGAAATCAGGATTATATAAGGCAAAGATGCCTCTTGAGCATCATAAAGCATACAGCCAATATAATCATTTCCCACATTAAGATATTTAAACACAAGCGGCTGCTGTTGTACCAATTCATAAAAATCCCCTAACGAAAGTAAACCGTCTTTATTTACAGGAATATTATTTAATCTTTTTCCCTTATATTTTACATAAACCGGCCGAACAAAAAGTTTTTCGGTAGCAGGACTGTCACTTTGCAATTTTACAGGAAATTTTAAAATACAGAAATTATCAATTCCGAGCATTGCAATGTTATAATCAATAATTGAAACCAAATCTGCTTCATTGTTGTCATTGTTTAAGTCGCGGCCAATGTGACTTGTAATACTTAACATCTGCTCTGATACAACATAAGATGACTGCATTTTTTCATATGAACTGCGGAGGGTTTCAAAATCTTCAACCGATTTTTTGCAGCCACACGACTCCCTGTAAATTACATGCGACTCAACCGATTTTTCAAGCGGAACAGATTTTCCCTGAACCAGATCAAAAATCATATTTACAGCTTCTTCTCCAAGCTTATCAAGCGGCTGATGAACTGTTGTCAATGGTGGAATAGTAAATTGTCCCTGCGGAATATCATCAAAGCCTGTTACAGCAATTTTATGAACGCCGGCCTTCTGCGAAAGATTAAGATATTTGTAAACTCCAATTGCCATATTGTCATTTGCACAAACAACAATATCGGGATCTTTTCTGGAATTATCTTTTTTTGTTCCTGTCTTGTTTGAAAAAAAATCATCCATTGCACGAACCGCACTTTGTTCCGAAAAGCTGCCATGCATGATTGTATAATTGATTTGAGGATTCTCTTTCTGAGCCTGTTTGATAAGCGATGTAAAAAGCTCTTCCCTGTTAATAGAATCCTGATGTGTTTGAGTTCCACCAATATACACAAAGTTTTTATACTCGTGATTTTTTACAAGATGTTCCATGAGTTCTTTTATAGAATCATCAGTTTTAATTAAAAGAGATGGAACGCCCTGAATTTTTTGCCCAACCGAAACAACAGGAAGTTTTCCCCAGATACGCGTAAGATCATCGTTTGTACTGAGCATGCAATTGTCAAAAACAACAGAAGTTAAAAGAATTATGCCGTCAAGATTAAAATATTCTTTTCGTGGAAAACTTCCTATGAATGAGTCTGATACAAAAGTCTTGTTTCCTTCCTGAAAACAGATAATCTGAATACCAAGCTCTGCAGCCCGCTGCTTAATACCACGGTACAAAGAAATCTGATATTCTTCATCCAGAATATTCAGAACTAAACCAATACGCATAAATTTATTATATAAAAAAAATCTTTTTTGTGATATATTATTCTTATGACTTATAGAGTGTTAATTATAGATGATCATCCTTTATTCAGCAGAGGTCTTTCGCAGCTTATTGAAACACAAAAAGATTATAAGGTTACCGGCATAGCAAAAAATCATGACGAGGCAATGGACCTTGTAAACGAGCTTTCTCCAGATCTTGCAATTGTAGATTTGAATCTTGGGCAGGAAGATGGGCTTGAGCTTATTAAAGATATTCTTGCTGTAAAGCCAGAAACAAAAGTCCTTGTTCTTTCAATGCATGACGAACGTTATTATGCAGAACGCGCTCTTAAAGCAGGTGCCAGGGGATATATAATGAAAGAAGAAGCTGAATCGAATGTTTCTACTGCAATTAACACTGTTATGCAAGGAAATATTTACCTTAGTGAAAATGAAAAAAAACGCCAGGAAGAGCTTACAAATATTCAAAACAGACAAAAAGATAAAGAACCATTTGATTTGATATCTGTTCTTTCAGACAGACAGCTTCAGATTTTTACACTTATTGGAAAAGGCCTTGGAACTGTAGAAATTGCAGACAAGTTAGGACTTAGCATCAAGACGATTGATACTCACAAGGAAAATATGAAAAACAAGCTTCATTGTGAATCGTCGGCAGAGTTGCGCAAAATGGCCATTGAGTGGGCGAGTCATTAAAAATATTGATACATATAAGGAAAAATAAACGCGTCACACGCGACCAGGACGAAAAGGAAGGTC
>JAFZWX010000163.1 GCA_017617145.1 Treponema sp.
ACAGCCACTGCTCACTCTGACTGTACGGTTTGAAAGTTATCTTATCACTTACGCCTCTGCTCATGCTTAAATTTTAGCACAGAAAATTCCTTTTGTCTTTAAAAATAATTAGGGCTGTCCTTTCTTTTTGGACAGCCCCATATTATCATATAAAAATTTAATTGAAGAAAAACAGATGTACTTAAAAACTTTTGATGAAATGAAAAAAACCTCTGCCTTTTTTATGCTAAAACCGGTTAATGCCATATATGCTTTTATAATAACTGTTTGTGTTACAATTGTTATGGCTGTTGGTTGGGCGGTTTTTGCTCCTATGGATGATGTTGTAAAAGCTGGTGTTTTGTTACGCCCTTGTCAGACGGTATCATCTGTGCGCTGTGTTACAAGCGGTGAACTATCCATAAAGAATTATCTGAATGATGCTTTTGTAAATGAAGGCGACTTGCTGTTTGCATTGGATACTTCTGTATATAAAACCGAGCTTGAGGCATGTTCTAAAGAATTACGGAAAAATGAGGAAGAAACTTTAATTAATCAAACTCTATTATCAGTAATGGAAACTTCGGTTTTACCAGAACATAATATTAATTCAGATATATATATAAAATCTGCGGCGTATATTAATGAAAAGAAACGTTATGAAGCTTTGATTAATGATATTGCAACAAAAATTGAACGCGAATCTTCAAAACCTGATTCACTTCGATTACCACAGAATATTCAGGATTTGCAGAATCAATTTGAACAGAATGAACTTGTATTTGAGGCATGGAAGTCAAATCAGAAATTGACTGTTATAGAGTATTTAAAACAACTTGAAATTTCCAAAAAGAGTATTCAAAACAGAATAAGTGAACTTGAACGGGCTGTAAAGAATTCAACAATTTATGCGCCTATAAGCGGACGAATAAATGAAGTAATCAAGTTAAATGAAGGAGACTATATCCTCGCAGGCGAAGAATTACTCCGCATAATTCCTCAGAATGATGACGTACTAAAGGCTGACATTTACGTTGACTCATCTTATATTGCCAGAGTTAAAGTTGGAAATCCTGTTAAGATAAAATTTCCAGGTCTTGCACCCAGCCGCTATGGAATGATTGAAACGGATGTTAGTCTTGTTCCACCAGATGTATCTGTTTTACAAAATGGACAAACTGTTTTTGTTGTAGAAGCCGAAATAGATAATCCCTGTTTGCAAACCAAAAATGGTCAGATAGCAAGGCTTATTCCTGGCATTTCTGCAGAAGCAAGAATCGTAACTGATCGAAGTACGGTCATGCAAATGATTTTGCGAAAACTAGATTTTATAAATTAGGGGCTTCAATATGAAATCTGTGTCTTCGTCTGGTCTGACCCGGAAAATTTTAATCAGAATGAATCTCTTTCTTATTTGCAATATTTTATCTGCCCAACCAGTTATAGAAACGATTATAAATATTGCTTTAGAAAATAATCCTCAAATCCTGTCCGCAAAAGCTGATTATGAAGCTGCGGTATTGCTTTCTAAAAATGGCGGAGGAGCTTTTGCACCGGGCTTGTCTCTATCCGGTTCAGAAACAACTAAGGATAATTATTCTGCTTCGTTGACATATAGTCAGCCTTTGCCTGGTGGAACGGTCATACAGTTTACCGGTTCGTATGATTATTCATCTGTTCAAATGCAGGAAACAAGAATTGAAAGTAAAACCCCAAGACTATCACTTTCTATAAATCAAAGTCTTTTTCCATTTTGGATGGCTGGAAAAGTTACAGACCCCAAAATATTTTCTTACAGGTTGCAGAAAGAATACTACTTTAATCAGCTTCAATATTCAAAACAGAAAGTCATGATAGATGTCATTCAGAATTGTATTTATGCACTTATAGAAAATAAGAAAATTGAATCTTTACAAAATTCAATAAAACTTGTCCAGCTTCAATATGAGGCATTGAATGAATTAAAACAATCTGGTGGGGCAAATGAGGCACAGCTTGTAGAACTTGATAATTCAAAGTGGTCTTATGAACTGGAATTACTTTCAGCCCAAGCAAATTATTGGGGATATATTCAAAAAATCAAAAGCCTTTGTTATGCAGATTATAATTTGTTTGCAGAAGAACAAATATGTAACTTGATCCCTAAAGAATATACGACAGATGACTTCTTGTGTTTTTTTAAAGATATTGCAGAATATGATAGTGACCCCTATGCTGCCGCATTAAAACTGAAAGTTATGCTTGAGGAAAATAATATAATAAACGAAAAACAAAACACTGCACCTGTGTTAGGGTTTTCTGCATCTGTTCCATATGATACAGATAATAAGAAAATGGAGGACTGGACTCTTGGATTATCTTTAGATTTTTCTCCTTTATTTTCTTCTCTTACAGGTCACAATTTGAAAAGGGCAGAAATAGGGTTGGAATCTGCCAGAACTGTATATGAAGCCTATCTTGAACAGAAACAATTTTTAAAAGCCCAATACGATTCAATCTTTTCTGATTATGAAAAACAAATTAATAAAACCTATGCGCTTATAGAAAAATATGAATTACAAGTTAATGACAAAGCCCAGCAATTAGAACAAGGAATTATCACGAAATTGGATTACGAAAGTGAAAAAATAAGACTGGATAATTGTAGGTTGACATATGAATCTTTAATTCTTAATGTCTGGCTTTATGAGGTTTTACGAGAGTTTGCATTATAAAGCTTCCGGGCTTATTGATTTTTAAAGATTTATATGATGTATGTAATATTTGCTGTTGCGTTTATTGAGAATGCAAAACTCCAAGGATATACTAATTAAAGATAATAACAAAAAATATAGAGGAAGATTCACATCATGGCAAATCAATTATTAGAATGTTCTGTGTTTGAGCCATCTGATGAAATTCGGCAGGGAACAATAATTAAATTTGATACAGAAGAAGCTGATGAAAAATTAGGAATAATTGTCACTGCTGATTGTGATATAGCTCAGAACAAACATGGTAAATATCTTTCGTATTGCAATATAATAACTTTAGATTCATATATCCGTAATTATTTTATCCAGAAAAAGTGCCAGAAAAAAATAGTTGAAAAATTAAAAAGTTTAAAATCTCAGATTCAGGATTTTTTACACAGGGAAATAAGTGATTCGGCTTTTGAACAATTATTACAATATGATAAAAACACTATAAAAAAAATTATAAATAAAAATGCTTTGATAAATGAAATTCTTGCAGTTCAACCTTTTTGTCAGAAAACAGAATTTAGTATAGGTGATTATATTGCAATCTGTAATCAAAAGAGGAAAGAGTTTGAAAATGAAGTAAAAAATTTCCCAGGTGATAAATTTTTTATTGCAAATATACCAGACCCAGAATCTACTAATGAAGGTTTTGTTGTGAATTTGAGAAGAATAAAAGAAATAAAAAGGGATGACATTTCAGTTCTTTATTTTGGATGCTTACCTTCTTGTTTCGTTCTGGGAAAACTAAACTCTCCCTATAAAGAAAAACTTGCTCAGGCTTTGGGTTGTATGTTTTCAGATCTAGGTCTTCCTGCTGACTATGAAAATGAACGAAACAATATTATATCAAAAATTTCAGGAGATTATGTAAAATGAAGTATTTTGTTTTTACAGAACAGTCATTATTAGCATTCATTGAGAACCTTACAGAAGAAAAAATTATAACAGGAATCTTTAAGGATGATAAAAATTACTTCTGTTATGAAACAGAAACATTTTCAGTTTTTCTAACAACAAACAAAAAGGATTCTTATATTGAAAATTTGCCTTTTATCATTTTTGATAAATCAATAGATTTTTCTGGAATGGAAATAATAAATATTCAAAAAATATTTTATACAGTACATAAAACGGTTTGTCAGGTATTACAATATAAGGGAACAGGATTTAGTTCTCCATCTGTTTTGTATAGGAATAAAAATTTATTGTCATTAAAAGCTTTTGACGGCAAGCATCTGTTTATGGCAATAAACTATAATAATACGAAGAATTTTCAAATTATAAAACTTGCAGAACAGAATGAAGCAATAGAAGATATAATTGTTGACGGAAAGATTTGTACTACAGTTGATGCGAGTCGAGAACAAATAAAACAACATTATAATGAATATCTTGAGCAAAATGAGATTCAGGAATTTAATTTCAACTATAATCTTAATACAGTATATGATGATGAAAAACAAGTTTTTTATACGTATGATCAATGGGTAAATATTTTGTCCAAACGGCAGCGTGCATTTTTAGACAATGATGATACCAGAGCTTTGAAACTTTCTGGCCCAGCAGGAACAGGTAAAACTCTTGTAATGGAATTAAAAGCAATTAAAATCTTAAAGAATAATCCTGATGCAAGAGTTTTGTTTACTTGTCATAGTTGGGCTGTCGCTTGCCAGGTTAGTGATTTTATTGATTCAGTAGCACCTGATTTTTCAAATAAAATAACAATAGCACCATTACTTGAATTAGCAAAAGAGCATGTCGGCGTAAGAAATAAAGATATAATTATGCTTGGAAATGATAGTTATGAAGGAAAATATGACCAAATTATGATACTTTCAGATTTGATACAAGATTTTCTAGATACAGATTGGATAGTTTATAAAAATCAATGCAGTACAGAATTCGTTGAATTGCTGGAAGGTGTTAATTTTACATCTAATAATTTTACATGGGATATTATGACTGAAATTTCTTGTGTAATTGGTGCTAATGGAATAATGCCTGGTAATAACTCATTTGAAAAGTATAAAAGAATTGCAAGACGAAATTGGATGATGCATTTAGAAAACGAAACTGAAAAAAAGGTTATTTTTGAAATTTATGAAAAATATATGAATTATCTTATAAAGAACAAAAACATTTCTTCTGATCAGATTATAAACGATTATATAAATTACCTATCAATGTATAACTGGTTCTATGAAAGAAAAACAGAAGGATTTGATTATATTTTTGTAGATGAAATGCAATTATTCAATGACCAGGAGAGAATGGCTCTGGTTTATCTTTCTCGAAAAACAGATGATTATCCTAAAATAATAATGGCACTGGATCCTCGACAGTCTGTAGATGAGGTATATAGTGATTTGGGAATAACCGATATCATGAATAAAGCTAATCCAGAAACTGATAAATCTATTGGCAAAACAACATCATATAACTTGGATGTTGCATATAGATATACAAAAGAGATTCTGAAATTCTTACAGCATGTTAATGCTTTTTATCCGCAAATGGATTTAGGACATGATTGGGATAATAAAATATCCGGTTTGAAAGCATCAAGGATGAAGCAAGGAGTTTTACCTAAATTGTATACATTGCAATCAATCGATGAAGAAATTAAAAATGCAGTTTCGTATGCAGAAGAGCTTACTAAAAGCGGTAAGCAAACTATTATTTTGTCTTTACAGGAAGATATATTTAATGGCTTAAAAGAGAAATATCAGAATAATCCAAAGTTTGAGTTTATCCTCTCAAAAAAAGATATTGCACTTCTCAAATATTCTAAAAAGAAAATTTTGATTAGTGAACCGAACTATGTAATTGGTTTGCAATTTGATGCAGTTGTTTTGTGTGGCTGTTATAGCATATATGCCAAGTATGAAAAAAATAAAAGTTATTATTTAAGAAGATTTTTGTCTGATTTATATCTTGGTGCAAGCCGCGCTATTACAGATTTAATTCTCACAAGAAATATCACAATGGCTGATTCTTTGGAATTCTTGGAGAAGGCTATTGAGGATAATATTATAGAAGCTTGTAATTAAATTATAAAGGAGGATTTTAACATGAATGTTGGAGATGTAGTATTTTTGAATAGTAATCCAGAAATACTTATGACGGTTGAGTATGTTTTAGGCAGTGAACCTAAGGGAGCTCAGGAAAGGATGCTTAGTCATCAAATGCAAATGCGCGGGTATGTAGACGGAGATGTTTATTGTACCTGGTTTGAAGGGAAAGAATTAAAGAATGCCCTATTTAAAATGCAAATGTTAACAAAGAAAGAGTAATCTCTTTTAACGGAGGTAATAATATGTCTGACGATTTGACAAAGAAGCGCCCACAAGATGCGGATAAAATTAATCTTTTACAGCAATGGGAAATTGATTACTGGAAGGAAGCTTTACACACAACAGAAGCTAGGCTTCGTGCTGCTGTTTCTAAAGTTGGGCCTTATGTTTCTGCGGTAAGAGAATATTTAAGAAAACATTAAAAAGACAAGCTGCCTATGGGAGGGTAGGTGGCTTATCTTTATTTAAAAGAGTTAATTTTTCATTGCGCAGATATTTATACAACAATTCTCAGCATGTTAAAAATTGATTAATCCGAATATAAAGTATAATTATAGGAGAAATATATGTGGACAGATGCTTTTATATTAAAAACAAAAGATGTTATTAAAGCATATAAGGGTTTCAGTATTTTAAAAGATGGTTCAAAATCTGATAAGATTCTTTTTTGTTTGTTAATTGCATTTTATATCATCGTTTCTGGATTATTATTGTATTCAAATCTTTTTGTAAAGAATTATGTTCTTCCTGTCCTAAGTTTGATTCTTTGGATTATTTCGGTAATAATTTCATATTCTTTTCAACAGCATATATATAGACGAGAAACAAAACTTTACTCAAAACATTCTACCACCAAAACAAATTTTTTATATCAGTTTGAGCAGCAATTGAATAATTTCGGAATAGAAAGAAAAGATTATACACTTTATGAAAATTATTTTGCGATGGAACTTAATTTCAAGAATACATTTAGAAATAATGAGATTGCAGTGTATCTATCAACAATAGTTTGCCCAATTCTAATTACTACAATACCAGATGAGAAAAAAATTGAATCAGCTATAATGGTATGTTTGGGGATTGTAATAATTCCAGTTTTTATTTTTTTAATTAATTGCTTTGTCAATAGAAAACAATATATTTATGCTGGAATAATATATTACTTGAAACTCGGCTTATTATCTGAACAGTTTAAAAAATCTCAAACTGCTAAGGAATCTGAATAAAATAATATCCTATTTAAGAATTAGCCATAGAGTATATCGGGTTTATTCTATGGTTGATCTTTAGAAGTGTTTTTATATCTATTGAAATTAGGATTATTAGAGTCAGATTTAATTAATCATCGAAGATTGTTATAATTGCTTGACACTAACAACTTTACTTAAATGATAGATACTCTCGGTCATTTTTTTCTGAATCATACAAAAGAATTAATACATATTTATACATATACATAATATTTTATTGACTTTCATTCGATAATAAAATAAAATTTACAATGAGAAATTTATGGCAAATAATAATACTTTATTGAATCGTATGTTTTCTCGAAAAATGTTGTCTGATCTTATAAAGACAAATCATTCAGATATTTACACGTCTGTTATTTCAAGATATATAGAATCTCCTGAAAGTAAAACAAATAAACAACTAATAAGTGAAATTTATAATATCTTAAGAAATGATTATAGGAATGAATACTTTTATAAAAACACAATTTTAAATCAACTGTTGATTAAAGTTCACAAAATAGAAACAACAATTGCATTAACAGAAATTCCTGTAGCTAATTCGATAGTTGATATATTAATGATAAACGGAACCCCTAAAGTTTATGAAATAAAGACAGAATTAGACAATTTTTCAAAATTAGAAGGTCAATTATTTGATTATTTCAAAGCCTTTGAATATGTAAGTATTGTAACGGCCGAATCAACTGTTGAGAAATTACAGGTGTTTTTAAAATCATTAAATGCTAGTTTTTTATGTGAATTCGTTGGAATTTATTATATTGATAAAAACTCTAATTTACAAAAGATACAAGAACCTCATTCATACAAAAAATTACTAGATAAGCATACTATGTTTAAAATTCTACGAAAAAAAGAATATGAGCTAATTCTCCAAAATCAAGGACTATCATTACCTAATGTTTCACAATTTGATTACTATTCAGAATGCTTAAAAATGTTTCAAAGTTTACCATTAGATATTGCATATAATGATTTTTTTAAAATATTGAAATCTCGTTCTATAATAAAACAAGAACAAATTGAAAAGATTCCTGAAGAACTTAGAGAAGTGGTGTATTTCTCAAATATTAAAGAAAAGGAATATGATAAAATAAATAATTTCTTAAATGTATTATATGATTATATCAAGGAGCCAGCTTAATGTATTTTCCTTATTTTAGAGGCAGGCAGTATGAATTAATTGCATTGCGTGAGTTACTGGATAATTCGAATTATTCTCAAAATATAATTCCTATTATAGAGCCGGTAAAGGCTTCTCCAACTTTATTTAATACTATTGAAACATATGTAAAGCACAATCGGAAACTTATTATTATAGTAAATCCTCTAGTAGGTAGTTTTGATTTAGAATGTAGGAATAAAAAAGATTTTTCTGAAAAATATGACAGATTAATTAATTCTGAAAATATACAAATTTGTTTTCTTTTAAAAGAAAAGAATCAAATAAAGAATATTTTTACAGAAAAAAAATATAATAAAGAAAATGCTTATGCACTATTTTATAATCATGATTCTTCAGTCTTGTTTGAGGAAATAAAGAAAATATATAATGTAAATTACTTGTTTGTTTCTGAAGGTTCAGTCGTAAGAAGAAATTCTGTTGCGAATAGAATATTACTGCGTGATAAATTTAATAAATGTGAAAGAAACTCGGATTATGAAAAAAATATAGATGAGTTTTTTTCCGAAGATCATCTTTATTATTCTGATGATGGATTTTATGGTTTTGGAGATTATTCAACAATTGGGGATGAATATGTCGAAACTGGCTTTGTTCCATATGCAGTTGCAATACATATGGTTTATTACGATAAAGATAAATCTTTGAGGATACATCATTTTGTATCTGATGATAACAATAGCCGAGAAGATACTCCGAGAAAATTCGAACAAGCAATTGTTAAACTTTGTGATTTTGAAGCTTTGAAACAATATCAGACTTCTGCATATAAAGAACTTATAGATTTTAAAAAAGAGGGAAAATATCCTGGACTCGGTACAATAAAGCGCATTTCTATAATGCACCACTTGGAATTGATTTCTCTTTTTTTAGATGGAAAAATATAATGAGGTTTTGTATTGAATGTTTTATTGATTTAGAGATTAGAAATATAATAGGACAAAGTCAAAATATTGGAGATTGTCCTATATGTAACAAGAAATCTGTTTCTCTATATGATCCTGATAAAGATTTATCCATAAAAGAAGCTTTTGATAGATTATTTGATTTATATACAACGGAATCGGAAGCTTCTGACATTATTCCAAAATCTGCTTTTACAACAATAATAGAGGATCTTATAGATAATTGGAATATTTTTAATCCTAATTTAAAAGTCAGTCAAATTAGAAAAATACTTGAATCATTATGTAGTGATATAAATCTTTTAACACAAAAAGTTGTAATTGCTGAAAACTATAATCCAATTTACTTAAAGGAAAACTGTATTGTTAATACAGGAAAATGGTTGGATTTTTCAAATACCATAAAAAATATAAATAGATTTCATTCAAATGCTTTAAATACTATAAGATTAAAACCATATTTAGAGGGATTAGTGAAATTATATCCAAAGGGAATGAGATTTTATAGAGGAAGAATTGCTGAAAACGAACAAGGATTTTCTAAATACGAAATAGGAATGCCTCCTCCAAAAGTAACGAAATCAGGTAGAGCTAATTCTTATGGAATACCACGATTGTATTTGGCAAGTGATGAAAAAACAGTGCTACATGAAATTCGTTCCAGTATGTATGATTTTGTCACTTTGGGTATTTTTGAATTAAAAAAAGATATTAAGGTAATTGATTTACAAAATATAGATAAACTATCTCCTTTTTCAAATTACGATGCAGATATTGCACTTTTTGCAATAAATAAACAAATTTTACATGATATAAACAATGAAATGGCAAAACCTCTAAGAAATAATGCGAATCCTATTGAATATATTCCAACACAGTATATATCAGATTATGTTCATTCATTAAAAGAATATGATGGTATTGAATATAAAAGTACAATGAATCCCAATGGATATAATTTAGCTATTTTTGATCCGACATTATTTGAATGTATAAATACAGAAACAATTCAAGTAAATGAAATAAATTATATTTGGCAAAAAATTTAATTTTTGTATAAAAATGGATTTCATATTCTTATATCAAATTACAAAGCAATTTACCTATCGGGTTTTAGGGTGGAGACCTAAGAGAATGTGATAAAGGAATAAACCGAAGGCGGTGAAACTACGTCTTATAGGTAACTTCTAATACAAAATTCTTAATGACTTGAATCCAGAAATTACAAATACTACTGCAGACATATTTGAGATTGGCGAATCAATAATTGAAAAAAAATGAATGAGCACAGAAGGTTTCTGGAAATATAATGGATATGAATGTAAAGTATTAATTCATTTTTTTAATCCTGTTTCTGTTATATGGAGATTTTTCAATATTTCCAGTTATAAATGACAAATTTGGTGAAAAATTCAAAAAAGCATGTTAAACTAAAAAAACTAATTTTAAAAAAAATCATAAATAATATAAAAAATGGATATCACGATATGCATATTATTGGAATTGAATTAATCGATGGTAAAGAATGGATAATAAAAAATCTCAAAAAGAAAAATGATAAGTTATCTAATGGAAAAATTTTTAATGGTTGGTATCCATTTTGCAACTATAATTTCAATAACTCAGAACCTCCCAAAATGGGGGAAGCAATAACTTTTGATGTTGATACGGATTTTTATATGTTAGATTCAAATACTGATAAAATCATTTCTGTAAGTTGTATTGTCGGCAAAAATGGATCTGGAAAATCAAGCTTATTGGAATTGTTGTATAGAATCATTAATAATATTGGCTTTTGTTTTCAACAAATCACAAACTATCCCGGTTGTGATTTACATTACGAATACGGTTTTAAAGCTAACTTGTATTTTTCAATATGGGAAGAATCAAATGACGAAGAATATGTTGGGTGTTTTGAAATTAATAATGATGAAAAGAATTATATAATATATCCAAATGGAAGACGGGTTTGTTTGGGAAATGTAAAACAATTTGATGACTATGATAATAATAATCTTTGGAAAATTGAAAATGAAGATGAGGAAATAGATCTAAAAAATCTTGAGGAATTGTTTTATTCTGTAGTTACAAATTACAGTATGTATGCATTTAATCCTAACGCTTATGAAGAAAACTATTATCCCTATGGTATTTTTCATAAAAATGATGCTTATACTACACCAATTGTTCTACTTCCATACAGAAACGGAGAAGGTGTAATAGATATTGAGAATGAGAGAGGACTTGCAAAACAGCGAATTATTGCACTTCAAGTGTTTTTATATAAGAAGTATAGTTCATCATTAGTTTATAATAGGATACCACTAAAAATATCTTATAGATATGCAAATAAAGATAAAATAAATAGTTACAATTCATATAATGATAATTTGGATCGTTTAAATAATGTTCTCAAATCTAAATATGGAAAAGATATCATAAAAATAAAACCAAGCAAAAATATTTCATTTCAAAAATCAAGTTATAAATTGTATTATAATGGACTGAAAAAGACTTGGAAGAAGAAAATAAAGGAACAATGTCATATAGATTCTGAAAAAAATTGTATAAATAATGAAGAAATAAAAGATGCATTACTAAGATATTTAATATATAAAACAGTGAAAATTTGTGCATATTATGAATTCTTTTTAGATAAATTTGACTTTTCTACTACGGAAGCTGCTTTTTCAAATATTATAGAAGAAATATTAAACAATAAAACCTTTATAACCTTAAAAATTAGACAATGTATTGAATTTATTAAAAATCCTTTGCCTGTAAATAAAGATCTAGATGTATTAAATTATTTAGATATATCGCAATTTGAGGACTCTGGAAAAACCGTAGACGCATATTTCTTAAAACTTCCACCTGCAATTTTTGATACAGATTTAATTTTTTCAGATTCAAAGGATGATAAATCTGAAATTAAAATGTCGTCTTTTAGTAGTGGAGAACTGCAATTGCTAAATTCGTTTAGTTATGTACTTTATCATTTAAAGAATTTGGAATGTGATAAATCAGAATTAACCAAAAATACTGAAATAAAATATCCTAATTATGAAAACATTTTAATTGTCTTTGACGAAGCAGAATTGTATATGCATCCAGAATATCAAAGACAATTTCTTTATAAATTAATTGATGCAATTTATAAATGTAATTTTGAGAGAATTAAACAAATTCAAATATTAATAGCAACGCATTCTCCTTATATCTTAAGTGATGTTCCTATTCAAAATCTCTTGATGCTGGAAGATGGAGAGAAAAAAGATAACAAAGTAACAGAACAAACCTTTGGAGCAAATATTTATGATTTATTAAAAAATCAGTTCTTTATGAGTGCTCCTGTTGGCGAAATTGCCAGAATAAGAATAAATAAAATCATTGAATATGCTAATTCAAATTCAATTTCTGAAGAACTTGATTACAATAAAATTGTTGAATTACTTGGGGACTCCTATATGCGTAATTCTTTGAAGTATATGCTAGGAAAGAAAAAAGGAGGAAAGTAATTTGTTCAGTGTGTATAGTGAAAATTTTTACAAAAATACAAAGTTACGAAAACAATTTGAAAAAGATTATACAAGAAAACTAAATTATATAGCTGAAAGAGCAATTGTAAAAAAAACAGAAGAAGCTACAAGTACTTCATCGCTGTATGACTTTTGTAATACAAAACTTCAAATTCTAATTGAAAAATATCCACAATATAATTTACCAAACTCTTTTGATAAATTATTGATTTTATCACCAAAAGAAATTGCCAAAATATACATCGAATTTTCTCAGAACAAATTATTTCATAATGATGTTGTAAATAATTTTTCACAAATATGGCGAAAAGGCAGAAAAATAAAAGGAAAGGAATTTTACAAAAGAGATTTACTTGATTACGATTTTTTTTCTGACACAATTGCAAAACATATAATTGATAATGAAAAACAAGAATTATATATGATAAAAACTTGCGTTTATTGTAACAGTGCTTACATTAATTCTTATGACATTTCAAAGGGAATAAAGAAGCAACAGTTTGATTTAGATCATTTTATTCCAAAATCAGCGTGTCCTTTATTTGCTTTATCTTTGTATAATTTTGTTCCGAGCTGCCAAGTTTGCAATTCAAGAATAAAGAATTCAAAGTTGTATTATGAAGATATTAGAAATCCTATTGTTTTAGAAAAAATATTTCCAACCAGTAAAAACTACAATTATGACGAATCGTTAAAGTTTAGAATAATACCATGTAAAAAAATATACGAAAAACCTCAAGAAGAATTTACTGAATTCAAAGAAATGCAAGACTGTTTCACAATAGAATTTGAAAAATTAAATTCAGATTCAAAATATTATGAGAAGGAATCTGAAAAAGAAAAGGGTTTCGATATTCTTAATCGATATAATTATCATAAAAAAGAATTTCTTTCGTACATAGATAAAGCAAGAAAATATCCATTTTCATATTTTTTGATGTGGGCAAATAAAACATCTCTTTCTGATGCAAAAGATTTACAAGAGGCAATATTTAACTCAAAGTTTCGAAATGATGAAAAAATGATATTCCAGAAGATTTATAATGATATAGATTCTGAATTATAAAAAAGAAAAGGCATAGGAGAATCAAATTATGACTAAACAAGAAAAATCATTTGAAGAAATCCGTTCAATAATTGTAACTCATAGAGGTTCAGCTTCTCGCGGGGTAAATACAGAATCTATTCTTATGAGCTGGGAAGTTGGAGCCTATATATCTGCTCGATTGAAATCTAATGAATGGGGAAGTAAAGTTGTTACAGAACTATCGGAATATCTTCGTATACAAGACCCAACATTAAAGGGATATAGTCGCCGTAATTTATACAATATGGTTTCTTTTTATGAAGCATATTCTACGCCTGCTTTTTTAGAAACTGAACAGAAACTTATTGGAGATAAAACTAAAAAATTGCAAAACAACCAAATTGTGCAGATGGCGTCTGCACAATTTCCTATTACCCCTAAAGGAATTGTGCAATCTAAAACTGCACAATTAAGTCTTCCCCCACAGATTCTTTTTCTTACAACTTTTTCTAATCATATCGAAATTATTAATTATTGTAAAACAAATGAAGAACGGCTTTTCTATATTATATATTCATTCAAAGAAAGTTTGAAAATAAAAGAATTAAAACGCTGCATACAAAATGATACTTATTCTACCTTACTTGGTGATAAGAAAAATATCTCAAAAGGACTAAAAGAGATATATCCGAAAGCAGAAATATTATTTAAGGACACTGCTTTTGTTGATTTTTTGAATCTTCCACAGAAACACACGGAATCAAAACTTCACAAAGGTCTTTTAGAAAACATGAAAAAGTTTGTCCTTGAATTGGGAAAAGACTTTATTTTTATGGAGAGTGAATATCCTGTAAAAGTTGGAAGTTCAACTTTTAAGATTGATTTACTTTTCTATCACAGAGGATTACAATGTCTTGTTGCCATTGAATTAAAGACAAGTAAATTTAAGCCAGAACATTTAGGACAATTAGAGTTCTATCTGGAAGCTTTAGATCGTGATGTTAAACGAAGCAATGAAAATCCAAGCATTGGAATCTTACTTTGTCCTTCTGCGGATCATAGTGTTGTTGAATATGCGATGAGTAGAAGCCTTTCACCAACAATGATTACTGAATACAAACGGTTATTGATTCCAAAAGATGTAATTGCAAAGAATTTAGATGAATATTGTGCTTTTGCAATTGAAGATAAGATATCTGAATAATTATAAGGACTTTTAGTTATAAATAAAAAGAGGTAAAATAGCAAATTGCGATAGCAATTTACCTATCGGGTTTTAGGGCAGCGCCCTAGGCGAAGGGGGGCGAGCAACGTAGTGTGAGCGAGGGGAAGGCTTTCCCCTTCAAGGCTAATAGCTAACAGCTAATTGCTTGAAGCCAAAAATGGAGAAGATATGAACAGTTATAAAATAGACGAGCAGCAAGTACAAAAGTCGCAGTTTGAAACAATGCCGCGGCTTTTCAAGTACATGCTCAAATATAAAGGGCGCATTGCTTTTGTATTTGCGCTCATGGCAGTTGGAACGGCGGTTGATCTTGTGAATCCGCTGCTCAACGAAATTGCGATTGATAAATACATAATGCTCAAAAATGTTCCAGGGCTACTCCGCATTATTGCAGTAAGTGTGACAATAAATGTTCTTGCCGTGCTTGCAATTAAGATGCGTATGCTCATCATGGCAAAATTGAGTAATAAGGTTATTCAGGATTTAAGACAGCAGCTTTACGAGCATATTCAGAAGCTTGATCTTGCGTTTTTTGACAGCCGTCCTTCGGGAAAGATTCTTGCGCGAATTATCGGTGACACAAACTCGCTCAAGGATATTATCGAAAACGCGGTAACAACGCTTATTCCAAACATGGTTACTGTTGTTTCTGTAATGGTAATTATGTTTATTAAAAACTGGAAGCTTGCACTGGCAGCACTTTGTACTTTGCCTTTCCTGATTGTTGGAGTTTTCTTGATTTCAATCATGGCAGAAAAGCACTGGAAGGCTAAGCGACAAAAGTCCAGCAACCTGAATGCGTTTATAAACGAGGATCTTTCTGGTATTAAAATCATCCAGAGCTTCCGCGCCGAACAGGAAACAGACAAAACCTTCCGCGAGCTTATCTGGGCAGACCGTAAGGAATTTATGAAGGCTATTTTCTGGTGCGACGGATATTTTTCTTGGATTGATATCTGCTGGAGCGTTGGTACAATGAGCCTTTACCTTGTTGGTATTAAGTTTTTGGGCATAGACAATGTTTCAATCGGAACTTACGTTGCTTTTGGTGCTTACGTTGGAATGTTCTGGCAGCCAATTATGAACTTGAGTAACTTTTATAATCAGTTTGTAAATGCTGCAACAGGTGCTGCACGCATTTTCGAAATTATAGACACCGAACCAAAAATTGTGAACGCCGAGAACGCTGCGGAAATGCCTCCAATTAACGGAGACGTTCAGTTTAAGGACGTTACCTTTGGTTATGACGAAGAGGTTGATGTTTTGCAAAACGTAGACTTTGACGTAAAGGCCGGAGAAACAATTGCTTTGGTTGGTCCAACAGGTGCCGGAAAATCGACTATCGTAAACCTTGTAAGCCGCTTTTATGACGTAAAGGATGGCGGAGTTTTGATTGACGGTAAGGATATCCGCGATGTTACTTTGGAAAGCCTTCGCACACAGATGGGTATAATGACTCAGGACAACTACATATTCAGTGGTACAATCCGCGAAAACATTATGTACGGAAAGCTTGATGCAACCGAAGAAGAAATGTTAGCCGCAGCCCGCGCAGTTCATGCCGACGACTTTATAAAGAATCTGGAAAAGGGTTACGACACCCCGCTCACTGCAAGAGGCGGCGAACTTAGTAACGGTCAGCGCCAGCTTGTAGCCTTTGCAAGAACAATGCTCAGCGCCCCACGCATCCTCATTCTGGACGAAGCAACCTCAAGCATCGACACAAAAACCGAGCTTATGGTTCAGGCCGGAATTGCAAGCCTGCTCAAAGGACGCACAAGCTTTGTAATTGCCCACCGCCTTTCAACAATTCAGAATGCAGACCGCATTTTTGTAATTGACCACGGTGGTATTGTAGAGTCTGGTAGTCCTGCAGAGCTTATGGCAAAAAAAGGTGCCTACTACAAATTGAGACAGGCACAGTTTGCGTAATTACATCTTTTCATAAAAGCTGTAGTCGTAACTATTGTCGCTTGTGAGTGGGGCAGGGGATGCTTCAAAATAAACGACTGCGTTGCGGCCGGCTTTTATTGTAAACTTTGGTGCTTTGCCGTCAATCAGTTGTGAAGCAACAAGCGGGTGTGCTGCAGACTTAAGAAGTTCAATCTGAGCTTCGTTCAGGTTTGCAGGTTCACCCATGTTGTGCCATACTTTAAGCGGGTTACAGCATTCTTCATCAACAGTTTTTGTGATGAGGTTTGCTCGCGCCCCTGATCCGGTCTTTCCGCCAACTGCAATTCCCGGCAAGGCAATTTCAAAAGTCAGTTCCTTCTGTTTTGTTTCGAGCGTTAAGTTCCAGGCAATGCCTTTGTAAGAACCGTTGCTTGCTTTTACAATCACAATATTTTTATCGCGGTAAACGCATTTTTCTTCGAAGAACTTTAAATCCTTAAAAAACTTAAATGTCCAGTAGGTTGGTTTTGGAATGCTTCCGTTTGCCAAAAGTCCAAAGCCTCCGTGGAATGGTGTAAAAGGAACACCGTTTTCTTCAAATACATCGCCAAAAGTCCAGTAAGAATAGCCTGTTGCAAAGTCGCCGATTTCACTAAGTGTTCGTCCAAGGTAAGCAGCATTCAGGTTTGTGTCATGAAGCGGGCAGTTTGGAATATACGATGTGTTGAACTCTGTAATGTAGAACGGTAGATTTTTGTAGTCCTTGTAACGGTTTATGATTTTTCGGCAGTCACGCAGAGTCTGCATAGTAACATCGTGCTGCATGAGCTTTGCATAACCATAGTGTCCCTTGTAATCAGGATACTCTGTTGTGTAATGATGGCGACTGATAAAATCAATCGGCGGCTTTTTAGCAGTCAAAAAGTCCAGGAATCCAACCATCCATTTTTTGTCGGCACCACCACAAATTGCAGGTCCGCCAACCATAAATTTTTTGTTTACCTTTTTAATAGCTTTTGCAGTTAATTCATAAAGCTTAAAGTACTCCTGCATATCTGCATCTTTCCAGAATCCAGGAAGATTCGGTTCGTTCCACACTTCAATTGGCCAGGTAAGAACATCTTCTTCGCCATAGCGTTCAATTAAATGACGCAGTGTTGCCTGTACAAGGTCAGTCCATTTTTTATAATCCTTTGGCGGAGTTGTGTTTCCCTTCCAGTAAAAAATTGTCTGTTCTCCGCTTGCAAGTTTTTTTGGCATAAAACCAAGTTCCAAAAACGGGCGAATCCCCAAACGAACATATTCATCAACAACACGGTCAAGATAAGTAAAATTATATTCAATAATCCGCGGAGCATTTTTATCTACATATTCAAAATATTCGCGGTAATCTTTAAAATCCTGCGGACCTTTTTTAAGCGCACTTCGGTCTTTGAATTCCTGATAAATTGCCATATCGTCGCTGAAAAGTCCGTGCCCGCGTATAAACTTAAAACCAATATCCTTTTGAACAACAGCAAGCTGGTCCAGATATTCTTTAGTAAGCGCCAGTCCCATGCGGCCGGTGCCAACGCAGTAGTCAACGTTGTTGTTAAATTTAACTTTTTCTTTTCCGGTTAATTTGATTTGTGTTTTCATTTTTTGTCCTCATCTTTATGAAATGCCTGTTTTTGTTCGTACATGATATTATCAGTATTTTCTATTGCCTGTTCAAGCGTAAGCTCCATTTGTGGCGGTACAGAATAAGTTCCAACACTTGCCGAAAGTTTATATGGCAAATGCATAACTGAAGTTTTCTTTGCAAGTCGTTCCTTTATCATGGTGCAATAATCTTCGCCGTTGTAATTTTTGCTGTTTCCTATTACAAGAAATTCATCGCCACCATAACGAATGCAAAGCCAGTTTTTAGGAATAGTTTCAAGCACGGCAGCGGCAACAGTTTTTACGGCAAGGTCTCCGTGAAGGTGTCCGAACTGGTCATTAATATGCTTCATCTTGTTAATATCAACAAAGAAAAGCACAGTTGTAAGTCCGTTCTTTTTATTCTGCGCATAGAATGGTTTTGCAAGCTTTTCGAGCCCCTGTCGGTTCAACGCACCAGAAAGCGCATCTTTTGTTGAAAGTCTTAAGTATTGCTGACTCATCTGCTTGTACATATTTCTTTTGCGGAAGTGTTCAATGCCTGTTCCCATGTTGCGGGTCCACAAATATCCGTAGCGGTTATCAATCATCGTAAGATTATTTTTTGCAACATAATATCCGTGAACATAAGAATGATGGAAAATCGGCAGGAACAAAAATAAATTACTTTTGTCTTCGGTCTTCATTTTTGCAGGAATAAGCTCGCGGGTAGGAATCATTTCGCGAAGATATTTTTTATTTTCCTGAACGGAACAAATTGACTGAACCTGCGTACCGTAAGAAAGATTTTGAGGAAGATTTTCGGCAGAATTAATAAGAACCGAGTTCCAGTCCGATTTCATAAAAATACAAAAATCCTTGCCTTCAAAATTGTGCGATTTTACAAAAAAGTTTTCGATATTTGTAAGCAGTGTAAAAACATCTGCAGCTTCAGTAAAAATCTCACCCATTGTTTCCATATGAGAATCAAACTCTTCTTTTTTATTTGATTCATCAAGAATCTTAAGTGCAAAAAGATTTTGAGCAGAAGTAATGGAGCTGCTGCAACCACAAGATTGACGCAAAACAGGTGTACTCCTTACACTTAGAGTCTGCATAGGGTTAACGCCATGAATAAGACGATTTACAGTTTCTGCACCCAAAGCTTCGGCACTGTTATTTACTGTAGTAATTGAAGGCTTTGTGCATTGCGTTTCGGGCATATTATCAAACCCGATTATTTTAAGCTGCTCAGGAACTTTAATTTTATTTTCTAGACAAACTTTAAGCAGCGCCATTGCAATTAAATCGTTTGCACAACAAAATCCCTGCGGTAACTTTTTACCCGATTTTACATAGTCATCAAAGAAACGGTAAGCACAGTGATAATCGCAGGTTTCGATTGTATAAACCTTGTTCATGTCAAAAGGTATGTTATTATCTTCAAGAACAGTTTTGTAAGCTTTGTAGCGTTCGGCAATATCTACTGCCGATTCTTTTCCCGAAATATATGCAACATCAGAAACATTGTGCATGCGGATAAGGTGTGCAAGAGCTTCGTACATACCGGTATAATTATCTACGCGAAGACAGCACATTCCTTTAAGTTTTTTATTAATGGTAATGGCAGGCTTCTGGGCTTTTAAAATCCTCAGACGTTCGCGTTCAAGCACACGTTCGTTATTGATTAAATCAGAAAGTATAACAACACCATCAAAATCTTCATAATTAATAAGATTAAAA
Organism: Treponema sp.; assembly: GCA_017617145.1. Next base: position 20,183 of record JAFZWX010000163.1, read on the forward strand.
ATAGAAAAGCCGGTATTATTTGGGAATCCAGAATATTCTACGTAGTTATAAGTATTGAACAGGTAAATATCAATATTTTTACCTTCTACGGCCCGCAGCATTCCCTTAATAAAATCTCTGAGAAAATGTGCACTCCAACCGCAACCAAGAACAGCAATTCGACGATTCATAATAACAATTATAACATGGATTTACAAAAATACTAGCAAATTGATTTTTTTGGATTTATACTAGAAAAAAGGAGTCCTTATGAAAACAAAAACATCACTCATGTTAATAATATCACTTGCCTTATGCGCCTGTATGATTTCCTGTGGTACTACTGAAAAAGTCGGTGTGGGAAAAACTACTTCAGAAGTTCCTGTTTATGAACCGGTTGTTGTTGCGCGCGAAGACATGGTGCCACGACTTCCTGTAATCCGTATTAATTCTACAAAAAACGGTGGAAGCAATGATTTTGTTTCTGAGCCGGTTGCAAAGCATGTTAAAGAAGCGCAGATGTCGTGGTGGGATTTTAGTAACAAAGACAAGCCTGATCCATGGTATGAAGAATGTGTAATTTCTACAGAGGATTCCGATGGCTCTGTTCTTTTGGACGGCGCTGCTGCACAGGTAAAGGTTCGTGGAAACTGGACTACAAACTATGCAAAAAAATCGTTTAGAATTAAGTTCGATAAAAAGCAGACAATGCTTGGTTTGAACAATGGCGGAAAGTATAAAAACTGGGTTTTGCTTGCCTGCTGGAAGGATGCTTCTCTTATGCGTGATGCCGCTGCTTTTAAAATGTTCAGCACAATGTTCTCGGATTATTATTCAAGCGATGCCAAGCTTGTTGAACTTTACATCAACAATGAATACTGGGGCGTTTATCTTTTAGCCGAGCAACAGGAAACTAAAGAAGGTCGAATTGAAGTTGCAGAAGTTGAAAAAAATTACACAGGCACAGATATTGGTTACTTAATTGAGTTTGACAGCTACTACACAACTGAAGCTTTGAACGAACAGTTTGAAATTGATTATCAGAATGTTGAAGGTTATGAAGGAATTAAGGGCTATGATGACAAACGAATAAAAGAACAGCTTCAGCGTGGATATACAATTAAGAGTGATGTTTATGATGAAGCGCAAAAAACTTTTATTCAAAGCTACATGAATAATGTGTGGAAAATCTGTTATGCTGCGGCTTACAAAAATAAGTACTATCAGTTTACAGACGATTACCAGCTTGTAGAATATGTACCGGATGGAAAGACTGAGGACGAAAAATGTCAGAACTGTATTTCAAAAATTATCGACTTAAAATCGCTCGCCGATATGTACATCTTTAACGAAATTGTCTGCGACCCCGATATTTATCTGACAAGCTTTTTTATGGATATAGACTTTAGCGAAAGTGGCGATAAGATTTTGCGGTTTGAAGCTCCGTGGGATTTTGATTCAACAATGGGAAACAAGCGTCATTGTGCAGATGGTCAGGGAATGTTTGCAGGTGTTACAGGATATGAAGTTAATTACCAGAAAACAGGAACAGGAAATCCGTGGATGTTTATTTTTATAAGATGCGGCTGGTTCCAGAAGCTTGTAAAAGACGAATGGAATATAGCAAAAGCAACCGACCCCGCAGGCACCGCAGAATATCTGATTTTGAGTTATGCAGACTGTGCTTCCAGTTTTGAAAACAATCGTGCACGATGGGGAAATCCAAGCGAAGATGCAGAACTTTGTGAAGCTTCAAGTGCCGCCGCTGCAACTTCTCAAAAGGCTTCGGCTGAGTATTTGACCAGGTGGCTTAGAATTAGAATTGCTGCAGTTGACCAGATTATCAGCGATTTCTGAACCGGGAGCAATCCTTAAATCATAAACGGTGCAAGTGGCAACCCGTTTTTGCCAAAGATGTTCACAGGTCCGTAGTTGTACCAGGCATATCTTGCACTAACAGGATTCTTTACAAGCGGGGATGAAACTGTAATTGTATTCAGTTCTCCCTGCTGCTGTCCCAAACGATACGCTGCCGGATAAAATACTCCATCATCTCCTGCAATTTCAAAGCCTGTAAATGCAGGAGAAACAGAATTCCCTTGAAGCTGTTCCATGTGCTTGTAGTAATCAAGATTAATTTTATCTTCGCGGGCAACGAATCCGTTTACGGCATTTTCAAAGGTTAGAATTATTTTTCCAAAAGAATCTTTGTTTTGAGGGTCTGCACCTTTAATAATAAAATCCTTTAGCATTGGCGAAAGAACTTCTTCCGGTTTTTTGCCGCATGCTCCATCGTAAATATTTGCAAGTGCATTTTGTTCCATTCGTTCTGCCAGAACTTTTTTTGCTTTTGGATGAATGTCGTTGAATTGTCCAAGGTCCAGTGCACAGGTCATGTATGCATTTTTTACCATGTTGTGAACCTTTTGCTGGGCTGCCCGGATTAAACACCAGTGCTTAAAATCCTTGTCGTATTCATTTCGATGATTTGGAAGCTGCACAAAAACAAACGGCAGATTCTGATCTTTCCAGTCTGTGCGCCAGTTGTCTATGAGCTTTGAAAATAATTTAGCATAGCTTAACGGCTTGTGGTCGTCGCATTCACCCTGATACCAGAGTACGCCTTTAAGTGTGTAAGGCAGTACGCGGTTTAACATGCAGTCGTAAAGTCCACAAGGACGCAAAGGATTTTTGCAGGAGTGTGGTCCCGGCCATGGAGACTTGCCAAGGATTGTTTCTACTTCATGCCATTTAATCTGCGGATTTTTTGCATAAAGCTCGCCGCATTTTTTATTCCACTCGTTATTTGTTTTTTCATACTCATCATATTCACGGCATTGCTGTTCAATAGATTTTCCTGCTGTTGCTTCTTCTTGTTCTGTCAGATATGTTTTAAGGTCGCTGTCTTTTTCAAGATATTCGCGGCGCATCCAGGCACTTGCACTTGTTCCGCCCCAGTTGCAGCCAATTACACCAACAGTACAGCCAAGGTCCTGTGCCAGTTTTTTTGCAAAGAAAAATCCAACTGCCGACCAGGCATTTTTGTTTGGAGAATCCCAGGTTTGCCAGGCTGTGTTTCGTTCTGCTTCGTAAAAATGTTCGTCCATCCACGAAATTTTATTTGTGTAATAAAAACGCACATTTTTTGCGCCGGCAGCTCCTGTTGTGTCTGCAAGTGCTTGTGGTCCTTCTGTGCAGTTCCCAAGTTCAAATTCCATGTTTGACTGCCCGCCCGCAAGCCAAACTTCACCAATTGCAATGTTCTGAAAGGTGATTTGTTTTTCGTTGTTCAGATTTATTTTGAGAGTGCAGCCATCCTGTGCAACCTGTGGTGGAAGCGAGAGCACCCATTTTTGAGGTCCCTTATAAATTCTCACATTCTCTCCAATAATATTGCCTTTATTATTCAACAACTGCGCCTCAATAAAAACTTCTTCATTATTCTTATCGAGCCATCCAAAAATGTTTATGTTTTTTTCGCGCTGTAAAACCATGTTATCAGAAAAAACTGCAGCTACTTCAATTTTAGACATAAAAAACTCCATGTAATAAGTGCTTTTTATTTATTGTTGTAGCCTCCCGTAGAAAATGCCTTCAGCTAACAGAGGAAGTTGTCCTCAGTCATTTTTAATACAGCTACAACAATAGATTTAAAACATATGATTGTTGGCTTATTTTATCAAAAATTGTTACTATAGACTATTAAAACTGTTTAAATAGTTGAAACAAATGCAAAAACGATATAAATTTGTTTTATAAACATTTTAATTTTCAGGAGTTATACAATGAAAATGACAAAGAAATTAATTTTCGCAGCTCTTGCAGTTGCAGCAGTAATCGGCTTTGCTTCTTGCCAGAAAGAGATTGGAGAAATTAACTGGCAGGGTGGTGTGCTTGGATCTGGCGATGGAAATACTACTTTTAAAGTAAAACAGACAAATGATGCTAATGGTACTATCAGAGGTTTTAAACAGGTTGGACTTTTGGATAGAGCAACAGCAACTTGTGTAATGAAACAAAAGAATCAGTCTTCTTCTACAGAAGATGGTGTTGTTGGATTTGCATGCTGTTTTACTCAGAACAAAGATGCTACAAAAGAAAATTACAAAACATACAACTTTCTTGTTGTTGGTGTAAGAAATTCGTTTACAAAAAGACAAACATATGTTTCATTCTTCTATAACATTGCAGAAGATAAACTCAGTACGCAGAATTTTGGATGTAATGTTGAAAAAACCAAGTATGATCCTAAATGTGTAACACCATATGAAATTGTGTTGTTGGATTGGACAGATTTGTCAGACAGTCTTAAACTTGTGGATGGAACTCTTGGAGTTGGAGTTAAATTGACAGAAGGTTCTTCTGGAAATGTAAAAATTGAATGGTTCAAAGAGTCTGATCTTGATACAAATGATGCTGCTGCTACTGCAAAACCTACAGCAAGTGCAATTAAAACTTATGAGGTTACTGGAAGTGTAGTAGGTAGAGATGAAACAAGTACAAAGGGAAAGATTTGTACTTACGCAAACATTTATGCAGGAAAAACTCTTGAAGCAAGTTGGGATATTTACTCAATTTCTTGGTCAAAAGATACAACATTCAGCGCCGAAGACGATGACTTCATCGAAGTTGGAGATGTAATTTTTGAATAATCTATAATCTGATTATCAACGCCCCTGACTTAATGGTTGGGGGCATTTTTTTTATCACATAATCAAATATAATCGTACAATTTACTTTTCCTGCGGCAAATTATAATCGGCATTATGAAAACTAATATGATGAATATGACCAGCGGCAATACTGTGCACCTGTTGCTTACCTTTTCGGTGCCTATGCTCATTGGGAATATTTTTCAGCAGTTGTATAACCTTGCAGACTCTGTAATTGTAGGTCAGCTTATTGGTGCCGACGCGCTTGCTGCAATTGGTGCTACTGCTTCAATCACGTTTTTCTTTTTTGCACTTTGTAACGGAACAGGCTCTGCTGGTGGCATTGTAACTTCGCAGTTTTTTGGCGAAGGCAACGATGCAAAAGTAAAAAACTGTATTGTAAACACAGCCTTTATAATGATTGTTGTTCCGCTTGTAATTGGAACAATTGCGTTTTTCTGTGCAGGCCCAATCCTCCGCCTTTTAAACACTCCGCAAAATATTATTTCAGATGCCACTGCTTACATGCAGATTATGTGCCTTAATCTTTTTCTGGTCAGTACCTACAACTTTGTTTCATCAATGCTCCGGGCTCTTGGTGACTCCAAAACTCCTCTTTATTTTTTAATTCTTTCGTGCATCTTAAACATCTTCCTTGATTTGATTTTTGTGTATACGCTTCACCTTGGTGTAATTGGCGCCGGTATTGCAACACTCATTTCTACAATTATCTGCAGCATTTTGTGTCTGACTTTTGCCTTTAAAACAAATCCATATTTTAAGTTTACGCGTGCCGACCTTCATCTTAATTCTGCAATTTTATGGAAGTGCATAAAGCTTGGGGTTCCAATTTCGCTTCAGTTTTCGATGATTGCGGTTTCGTGTATGGCCTTGCAGAGAGTTGTAAATAATTACGGGGCAGTTGCAGTTGCCGCTTTTACTGCTACAAGCCGCATAGAACAGTTAATTCATCAGCCGTATCAAACACTTGGTGCAGCCCTTAGTACTTACAGTGGTCAGAACTACGGTGCAAAAAATAAAGAACGGCTTGTCGAAGGTTTTAAGAAAAGCATGCTCATGACAGCAATTTTTTCGCTTGCCATGCTCCCAATTATGCAGTTTTTTGGAAGCGCAATTACCAGACTTTTTGTAAAAGACCCCGAAGTTATTACAATGGGGGCCAAAGCTCTTGCCATTACAAGCTGGTTCTACATTTTCTTGGGAACAATTTACATGGTACGCGGAGTTTTAAACGGAGTAGGCGATGCATTTTTCTCTCTTCTCAACGGCATTACAGAAGTAATAGGCCGCTTTACAGTTCCGTTCCTTCTCACTGCAATTCCGCTTTTCAATGTGTGGGGCATCTGGTGGTCTGTAGGCATTGTCTGGTTTTTAAGCGCAGCCACAGCTTTCTGGAGATATTTGTATAAACGGGCGCACATTCTTCAATAGTTGCTCTAATTTACACTTTTAATTATAATTAAATTCTTGATTAATAATAAAAACTCGAGGTAGAAAAATGGGTGAAAACTATTTTAACAAAATCCCTTGGCGCGAAGCTAGACTTCAGCTGGGACACTGCCGTTCAATGGCAAAAGAAGAATTTGCGGACGGAGTAAACGCCCTTAAAGGTAAAAAAATTGTAATTGTTGGTTGTGGTGCCCAGGGCTTGAACCAGGGTCTCTGTCTTCGTGATTCAGGACTTGATGTTAGTTATGCCTTACGAGACAGCGCTATTACAGAAAAACGCCAGTCATGGAAAAATGCAACCGAAAATGGTTTTAAAGTAGGCAACTATGATGAAATGATTCCTACAGCAGACTTAGTTGGAAACCTTACTCCAGATAAACAGCATTCAAAAGTAATCAACGACATAATGGGAAAAATGAAGCAGGGCTCTGCTTTGTGGTACAGCCATGGCTTTAATATGATTGAAGAAGGAATGCAGATTCGTCCTGATATCACTGTTGTAATGTGTGCTCCAAAAGGACCAGGTACAGAAGTATGGCACGAATTCCAGCGCGGATTTGGTGTACCAGATCTTATTGCCGTTCACCCTGCAAACGACCCTGAAGGAAAGGGCTGGGCTTATGCAAAAGCACTTGCAGTTGGTATGGGCGGAAGCAAGGCCGGAGTACTTGAATCAAGCTTTATTGCAGAAGTTAAATCTGACCTTATGGGTGAACAGACAATTCTTTGTGGTATGCTTCAGGCTGGTACAATTGTTTGCTACGACAAAATGGTAGCCGAAGGAATTGCTCCTGAATATGCAACAAAGCTTCTTATGCATGGCTGGAACGTTGTAAGTGAAGCTCTTAAATGGGGCGGAATTACAAACATGATGGACCGTCTTTCTAACCCTGCAAAAATCAAGGCAAACGAACTTTCAAAAGAAATCAAAAAGCTGCTTGCTCCACTTTACCAGAAGCACATGGACGACATCATCAGCGGAAAATTCTCAAGCACAATGATGGAAGACTGGAGAGCCGGAGACAAGGATCTTCTTGCATGGCGTGAAGATACCGGTAAGCTCGACTTTGAAAAAACAGCTGAATCAACAGAAGAAATTACAGAACAGGAATACTTTGACAAGGGAATCTTACTTGTTGCAATGGTAAAAGCCGGTTGTGAACTTGCATTCGAAACAATGGTTGATGCCGGAATTAAGGAAGAATCTGCTTACTACGAATCACTCCACGAAGTTCCACTTATTGCAAACCTCATTGACCGCAAGCGTCTTTACGAAATGAACCGCGTAATTTCTGATACTGCAGAGTACGGATGTTACCTCTTTAGCCGTGTTGCTGCTCCAATGATGGCAAAAGATCTTATGCCAAAGCTTCACACAGATGTTATTGGTAAAGGACTTGATATAAAAGATACACAGGTTAATAACGCAGAACTTGTAGCTGTAAACGAAGAAATCCGCAACCACCCGATTGAGGTTGTTGGTAGAAAGCTCCGTGCCTACATGACTGCAATGAAGCCGCTTATTTAGTTAGTGTCATTGCAGATTAAACTGTGTCATTGCCGGGCTTGACCCGGCAATCTTTTTTTATACGAGATTCCCGTGTCAAGCACGGGAATGACATTTCATTCTGATGCACTAATTATTGCATCTGTTATTTCCGGGAAATACCACTTCTGTTCAGTTCGATTATAATATCCGTACCCTTCACTGTAATCAGGGTCACCGTTTGATTTCTGGCCAACCTTCCATACACCGTTATCCCACAAAAGACATGGAATGCCATAACTCTTTGCTGTTGAAATAAAATAATTAAACCAGGCAACTCGTTCGCTAAGATTATCCTTGTTGGTGGCACCGTATTCACCAATTACTACAGGGTAGCCGTTATCAATAAACTTTTTCTTAAGCTTGGAATACATTGTGTTCAGCTCATCCTTGTGTGCCTGTGTAAAGGTACGTTCTCCCGGCGATTCCATTGCAAAGGAATAAGGAGTGTAGGCGTGAACAGAAAGAATGAGCCTGCCGTTTTCAATATCCTGTGGCATTTTAAACGAAGCAGAACTTGCTGCATTTTCGCTTGCCTGTAAAGACGGGCACATTACAAATCTTTTTTCATTGTTTCCGCCTGTTGAACGAATTGCATCCAAAGCAGTCTGGTTCAGCTGTAAAAGACATTTCATCGCATCAAGACAGCGGGTATCGGTACTGAACCACCATTCGCAGTCGGTTCCTGCAGGACGAGGTTCATTCATTGTTTCAAAAATCAAATGTTCATCGTAGCCGTTGTTAAATGCAGTTGCAATCTGCCCCCAGATGTTGTACAAAAAGCGCTGCGATTCAACAAGATTATTTGAACTTGGATAATATCCGTTTGCGCGTGGCAGTGTTCCGCTTGAAAGATAATTATCGTGGTGAGAATTTATTATAACATAAAGGCCGTCTTCAATTGCCCAGTCTACAACTGCTTTTACACGCTTCATCCATTGAGGATCAATAGTATAAGTCTGAGCATCGGTAATATGATTATGCCAGGAAACAGGAATGCGGATTGTTTTAATTCCACTGGCAGCAAGTCCGTCAATCATTGCTTTTGTTGTAAGCGGCTGACCCCAGCTTGTTTCTGAACCCATTCCATTTTTACCGGTTGCATCAAAAGTGTTTCCAAGATTCCATCCGGTTGTCATCGCTTTTGTAAGTTCAAAGCCGGTTATATTTTTAAATGAAGCAGCACCTGTATCTTTAACTGCATTATCAAGATTAAAAAGAAATTCTTTCGTAAAAACTGAATCATCATTTTGTGTTTTTACCGGGACAGGAACTTGAGGTTCTTTTGATTTTATAGGAACGCATCCGGAAAAATTAAAAATCAGAAGAGAGATTAACAAGACTATAAATATTTTTTTCATACCTTTTATTTTATCAGAAAATGCTGTAAAGTTATAGTATGAAGACAAAATCCATAACACTTATGTTTATAATAATTGCGATTCTCCTTGCGGCAGGATTTTATGCTTCAAAAAAATTCATAACAAAAAGCGAAAAAACTGCGGTTCGTGCAAAAATTGTTACACCAAAGGCTTCACAAGATAAAGATACAGAATCAGATTTAGACAGAGTAAATTCAGATTTTAATTCCGAAAACTTTGATACATTTATAACACTCAGAAACAACGAAACTTTAATAAATACAATCACTCTAGATTTTAATAACGACGGCTATGATGATGAAGTTATTACCGTACGAAAAACCGGTTCCGAAAATTTTACCATTGTGCCAGGAATTTTTAATCCCGAAACTGCCGATTACGACAGACTTGAAGATATTCCTACAACAATTTCAAAAATAAGAACTTTCTCGCTTTCGGGTATGGACCTTATTGGCGACCACTGCAATTCTCTTATATATCAGGGTGTGGCCGATGATGAAAACTATGTTATGCAGATTTTTCTTTGGGAATCGGAAGAAGAAAATCAGTCTGATGAAGCCGATACAACCAATGGTTCTCTTTTAAAAATCGGTGATTTTATTTCGGACGGAACTATCTTTATTCAGCAGACAGAGCGCTCGGATTCATACCAACTTTCACTTTCAAGAGGAGAAAGTTTTTCTGTTTGGGTTTATGAATCAGAAAAAATTGTTGATGAAAACGGAAACATTGTTGCGGGGCAAAACCAGATTCAGAAAGAATATAAATGGAATGGCGGTTCAAAAAAATATGAACTTGCAAATGAAATAAAAGTAACTGCCGGAAAACTTGCCGCCAATGAACTTTCGCGTATTCAGGATGGAACAGTCGAAACCTTTGCTGCTTTCCTGGATGGTCTTTGGTACAAAACATCAAATGAAGATAATGCAATACGCTATATTTATTATAATTATGAAAACAAGGAAATAATTCTTCTTCAGTCTGATGTTCAGGAAGTTTACGAATGGGAAGACAGCAAGCTGCGCCACAATGGAATTTATCTTTATACAGTAAACTCTGATATTACAAATCTTCAACGACGTTTTGACCTTCTGCTTGTTTCTGTTGATGAAATAAAAATTACGCTATATGACTCAATTGGTCTTATTATTAAAGAAAGCTCGGAATGGGATGGTCAGTATAAAAAAATGAGTTTGCAAAGCTCGTTTGAAGAAACTGACAGCAAAGAAAAGAACAGCTATCTTCTTGAACTGGAAGGAAATTCTTTGTGGACTACTGTTGATGGCTTAAATACAATTTCCATGAATGACAGTCGTTATACATTTCTTTTTGATGACATGCAGGAAGAAGGCCTTTATTCAATGATGGAAATTGGTTCTTACAATGTTCTTGCATTGCGAGCAACTTCTTTTAATACAACGCTTAATCAGTTTTATGCACTTGAGTTTGGAACAAAAACAATAACCGAAACTGTAAAAAAGAAAACCGTAGAAAAAACAGTTATCGACTACGATACTATCACTTTTACTCCCGTAAAAATCACCCCGACTGACTGCTTTGCAACTGATGGAAAGGTATATACATTTACAAGACAAGTTGAATAAAAGCGGAGATGGTTTATGAAAAACGGAAATAAAAAGAGAAGGATTCTCTTTTCAAAACAGCCGGTTGTTTATCTCTTTGGATTTCTTCTTGTAGTAAATGCAATTATTAATGCCGTTTTAGTAAAGCAGTCAATTTCTACCTTGCGTGAACAGATTAATGAACGAATGCTTGATATTGCAAACAGCGCGGCAAATCTTCTTGACGGCGACATTATGGCACGTCTTCAGAAGGACGATGCAGATACTGCGGAATATCAGTCCTCACTTCAAATTTTACGAACCTTCCAGCAGCAGATTGAACTTGATTATATTTATGGTGTGCGCGATATGGGTAATGAAGTTTTTACTTTTACAATAGACCCTGCACCCGATGACCCGGGAGAGTTCGGTTCTCCTGTTGCAACAACCCAAGCCCTGATTTCTGCAAGTAAAGGAATTGCTGCCGTAGATAAAGAGCCTTATCACGATGCCTGGGGTTCTTTTTACAGCGCTTACAGCCCGATTTTTGATTCAAACGGAAGCGTAGCCGGAATAGTAGCCGTAGATTTTAATTCCAAATGGTATGAAGACCAGATAGCACGTCAGGTTAAAATAATTGTTTTTGCATGTGCTCTTTCTATTTTGGGTGGTGGAGGAATTGTTCTCTTATTTACACGAAAAATGCGCGAAAGATTCCAAAAGCTCAATAAAGAAATGGGTAAAATGACAGATGAAGTTGAACAGCTTGCAGAAGAACTTAGTCTTACGACTGGATTTCAGTCTGTGGATGCAGAACAGTATATGAATCCAAAAAAACAAGGGTATGCTGCTTCTGCAGATTTGCTTCAGGAATTTGATGATAAATTAAAGAGCGTGCGAAAAGAACTTCGTGATTATATTGCAAAGGCTCATACTATGGCATACACCGATGTCCTTACCGGGATTGGAAATCGCAATGCCTATTTTGAAGCAGTAGACAGACTTTCAAAGAAGATAGGTAAAGGTCAGGCAAATTTTGCTGTTGCAATTTTTGACATAAACGGCCTCAAAAATACAAATGATGATTTTGGTCATGAATGCGGTGATATTATGATACGCTCTGCTTCAGAAATTCTTAAGGTGTTTTTCCCGCAGGAAAGTCTTTTCCGAATTGGTGGTGATGAATTTGTTGTTTTAATGGAAAATATTACAGCAGAAAGAATGGCATTAATTTTTGATCATATAACACCACAAATTGATGCCAAGGTTATTGTACGAAATGATGTTTCAGTTCCACTGGCAATTTCAAAAGGTTTTTCTGTTTTTGGTCCGGAAGATACAACTGTAAAAGCAGTTTTCCAGCGTGCAGATAACCTTATGTACGAAGATAAAGCCGCTTATTATGCAAACCACGCCGACCGCCGCAGAAAGAGATAACTGTCATTGTACGCGCAGCGAAGCAATCCACAATTGCAAACATTCACTTTTTTCTATATAATAATACTTTATGAACGCTAACGAACTTCGCTCAAAATATATTGAGTTCTTTAAAAGTAAAAATCATGCTGTAATTTCGGGACAGTCTCTTATCCCCGAAAATGACCCTTCTGTATTGTTTACAACAGCCGGTATGCATCCGCTTGTTCCTTATTTACTTGGTGAAACACATCCTGCGGGAACACGTCTTACCGATTATCAGAAATGTGTACGCACCGGCGATATTGATGAAGTAGGGGACCCAAGTCATCTTACTTGTTTTGAAATGCTTGGTAACTGGTCGCTTGGTGACTATTTTAAGAAAGAATCAATCGCATATTCTTATGAATTTTTAACAAGCAAAGACTGGCTTGCACTTGATCCTAAAAAAATCAGCGTAACAGTTTTTGCAGGTGACGAAAACGCTCCTCGTGACGAAGAAGCAGCCCAGATCTGGAAAGACAACGGCATGCCTGAAGATAAAATTGCATATCTTCCGGCTTCGGACAACTGGTGGGCAGCAGGTCCTACAGGTCCTTGTGGTCCTGATACAGAAATTTTCTACTGGGTAGGAGAGGGCCTTCCACCAGCAGGCAGCAACAAGGGAACAGACAGCGCAAACTGGATGGAAATCTGGAATAACGTATTCATGCAGTACAACCGCGTAGACGAAAAAACTCTTGTACCGCTTCCAAAAAAGAACGTAGATACAGGTATGGGACTTGAACGCACAAACTGTATTTTGCAGGGAAAAACAAGCGTTTATCTTACAGAAGTTTTCCAGCCTATAATTCAGAAGATTGAAGAGCTTGCAAATTACAAATACGAAAGCGATGCCGAAAAAGACAAATCTGTACGAATCATTGCAGACCACACCCGCTCAGCTGTATTCATTTTGGGAGACCAGCGTGGTGTTACTCCAGACCGTGTAGGTGCAGGTTATGTACTTCGCCGCTTGATTCGTCGTGCAGTTAGACATGGAATGAAGCTTGGAATTGAAAAAGACTTCCTTGCCGACATTGCCGCAACAGTTATCGAAAACTTTAAAGGTCCTTACCCTGAACTTGAACAGAATCGCGAAAAGGTATTTAAAGAGCTCACAGCCGAAGAAGCAAAATTCCGCCAGACTCTTAAAAAGGGTGAAGCAGAATTCCAGAAGCTGTTGCCAAACCTTATGAAAAATCCTAAGAAAATCATCAGCGGAAAGGTTGCTTACAACTTGTATGAAACTTACGGATATCCGCTTGAACTTACTCAGGAGCTTGGTGCTGAAAACGGCTTTACAGTAGATGTAGAAGGCTTTAAAGAAGCAGAACGCAAGCACCAGGAAGCTTCGAAGACAGTTGATGCAGGAGCCGCTAAGGGTGGTCTTGCAGAACAGAGCGAAGTTACTACAAAATATCACACAGCAACTCACCTTTTGCAGCAGGCACTTGTAAATGTACTTGGTCCGCAGGTTGCACAGAAGGGTTCAAATATCAACAATGAGCGCATGCGTTTTGACTTTACTTTTGAACGCCCAATGACACCGGAAGAAATTAAAAAGGTAGAAGACATTGTAAACGAAAAAATCAAGGAAGATTTACCTGTTACAATGGAAGTTATGCCGCTGGACAAAGCAAAGGCAGAAGGAGCCCGCGCTCTGTTTACCAACAAATATGGCGAAGATGTAAAGGTTTACACAATCGGCCGCGATGTTCATAACGACTGGTTCAGTAAGGAAGTTTGTGGTGGACCACACGTTCAGCATACAGCACAAATCGGTGACTTTAAGATTCAGAAGGAACAGAGTTCTTCTGCAGGTGTACGCCGTATTCGTGCAGTAATTTCTGGTGGCTTGCCGCTGGAAGTGTAACCCGCAAAAATAAAAATTGTTAATATAAAAGAAATATAAACGAGGTTTTTATGAAAAAGATTATTTCAGCTTTATCAATACTTTTGCTAACGGCTGGCATGTGTTTTGCGCAGTCAGATTTGCAGGTGCTTACAGTCGTTAAGTATAACAAATCAGAATCAATTACTGTAAAACAACTCAAAACACGCTGCGACACTTATGAAAAGCAGCTTGGACAGAAACTTACCCTCGAACAGAGAAAACAGGTTCTTAGTTCTCTTGTAGATGAAAAACTCGTACTCCAGGCCGCTGCAAAAGCAGGCATTTCTATTCCAGACAGCACTGTAGATCAGTATTTTCTTGAAGCAATGAGCCAGTCTGTTGGTGCCGTAGTTACAGAAAAACAGCTTAACGATTATTTTAAGACACAGAATACAACTTTGGATGCCGAACTTCAGAAGCAGACAGGAATGAATGTTTCAGATTACAAGGCTTATCTTAAAAATCAGCTTATTGCACAACAGTATGTAATTCAGCAGAAACAGTCTGAAATTCAAGCAGCAGCTTCTCCTACCGATGCCGAAATCAGATCGTTTTATCAGAGCAACAAAGCTTCTCTTGTATGGAATGATATGGTAAAACTTCTTTTTGTTGGGGTTGCAAAGGGAACAAATGCAGATGCTGCAAAAAATAAATGTACAGAACTTAAAAACAAATATGTAGACAAAAAGCTTACTAAAGAACAAATTCTTTCACAAGCTCAGGTTGCCGAAAATGGATATTCTGCAGAAGAAGGTCTTCTTCCTATAACAGAAGCTGCAGCTGCGCAGGTTCAACTCACATATGATAGTCTTCTTGGCCTTTACGAACGAGATATCGGATATATTTCTGATGTAACTGACAGAGGTGATGCTTATATTTTCATTGTACTTACAGGAAAATATGCTGCAAAAATGCTTTCTTTGAGCGACGTTGTTACTCCAGATTCTACAACAACCGTTTATGAATACATTAAACAGAATCTTGCATCATCAAAAGCTCAGTCTTATATTCAGCAGGCAGCTTCAGAAGTTGCAGCTGAGCTTCGCAAGCCTGAATATATTGAAGAAAAGAAAACCGGTGCTGCATTGGATAAACTTTTGAACTGGGGAGACTAAATGTCACGACGAAAGGGAAGGATTCTTGCATTTCAAGGCGTTTATTCTTGGGATGTAAGTAAATCTCCAATAGAAGATATTCTTAAATTCTCCTGGCTTCAAAAAGATACAGAAGGTGAAGATACCCAAAAATCGCCAACTCCAGAATCTTTGGAAGAACAGACTTTTGCTAGTTTAATTATTTCGGGAACTGTAGAGCATGTTCAGGAAATTGATGAGCTTATAAAAAAACATCTTTCCGAGAACTGGACTCTTGAAAGAATAAATAAGGTTTCGCTTGCCATTTTGCGTACAAGCATCTATGAGATGAAATTTCAGAATGGCTCGCAACCAAAAATAGTAATTGACGAGGCTGTAAACATAGCACGTGAATATGGGCTCGAAGATTCCTATAAGTTTATTAACGCAGTACTTGATAAGATTGGAAAAGAAGTTTAGAAACATTTCAGTTCTTTTTCTCATTTCTATTTTGAGCTTTGCTCTGCTTGGGGAATCGTGCAAACTAAAGGCAGAGCAAAAGTCGTTAACAAGCCATTTTGAAATGGTTGATATTCAGATTGCCGAAAATCAATTTGCAGATGCAGTCAAGCAGCTTAAGAAAATCGAAAAACAGGCATATGATGTTTGGTCATATATTGGTATTTACAAACGTTATGCTAAAATCGGAGAAAACAAGCTTGCTGAAAAACTGTTGAAGAAAGCCCTTAAAAAAAATAACCGTAGTCTGGAGCTTAAGGCAATATATTCAACCTTTCTTTTAAGACAGAATCGGCTTGATGAAGCAAAAAAATATGCAGAAGATTTACATGGTACAAAATATGGTTCAATTTATTCGGAAGTTGCACTTAAACTTGCAATGAATGGAGAAACAGCAGATTTTTATAAAGATCCAAAATATTATTCAATTTATTATGATGCCTATCGCGGAAGTTTGAACCCAATCTGGATACGGAACTGTGCTATTTTTAATCTTAAAGAAGGTCGGTTTGATAGTGCCGCAGCATTGTTGCCTGTTTCTTTTGCAGATGCCGATGATGCTTATTTCTGGTCACTCGTTCTTTTTGATTCAGGAAAATATTATGAAGCGATAAATGCGCTTGAAATTTCGCGTTCGTATCTTGAAGATTATTCAATTACAGGAAACAAGCGTTCTCTTAGAACTTCTCAAATCAAGCAGATTGCTCTTGAATCAGATGCATATATGGCTGTTTCCGAAATGGAAAGTGCAGAAGCAAAACGACAGGAGCTAATATGTAAGCTTGATAATCTTGAAAAGATTAGTGCAGAAGATGAAAAACTCCTTTCGATAATTGTGGTAAACAGTGCAGTATGGGCAAAAAATCAATATGATGATGATTCTTGTGCAGATCTTTTGTTCTATTCTGTGAATCGCTGGCCAGACAATGTTGCGGCTCTTATTCTTTATTCCGATTTTGCATATAATTCAAATCTTGAACGCGAAGAATCTATAGAAATTAAAAACCTGAGGCAGAACGGCATTTCTTCAATTTCTATGGAAAAATATGATAACCGTCGAAAAATCCCAATGAGCGATGCAGTTTATCGGCTTGAGCAGGCTATGGAGCGAACAAAAGATCCTTATCTTGCAATTGTCCGCCTTGATTTAAAGTATAAAACAGACAGTTCTTTTACAGTAAAAGAAAAAACAGCAGACTTGTGGCTTCAAATGGAAAACAATTATACGGAAGCCGAAAAGTATCAGTCATTGCTTGTTCAGTATGTGCTTAGTTTTCTTCTTAAAACAAATCAGAAGAATGATGCCCGCATGCTTTTTACAAAGTATGTTTCTACAGCGTACGGGTTTAATGAAAAAGAAGATTTCTGGAGTCAGGTTGGGAAAAATATTGGTCTAATGGATGAACGTACTGCGGAGTTTGCTGCCTGGTTTGCAACAGATGAAGAAAAATTTGATGAAGCCGTCCGTATTTATGAATATTGTGTTTACGAAAGCGGCGGTATTTTATATGAAGGAATTGTTTCTCCGCTTGTTTCAACTGTTTCGTGTATGAATCTTGCTGATATTTATTTTTCTACAGGAAAAAAAGACAAGGCACTTGATTTGTATGGAAAAGCCGCTGGTCGTGAAAGCAAAAACTATCTGCGCTCTGATGTTTTTTATAGAATTGCAAATATATATGCAGCGAGCGGGGACAAAAAAAATGCCCTGCGTTCTGCGGAATATGCAATTTTGCTTTATCCTGATAACGCAAGGGCATCGCTTCTTAAAGAAAAATTAGCATCGAATTAATATGCAAACAAATAGTGGTCAGTCATTCCTATGAAAAAAGACTGCGGACAACAGAAGGAAGTTGTCCCCAGTCTTTTTCCATTCCGTGGCTGGCCACAGTTTGTTTTGTGGTATTCGATGTAATTATTCTTTATTCTACCACAGCTATAATGTCTGACATACGAAGGATCAGGTGGTCTTCGCCGTCAATTTTAATCTGTGTGCCGGCATATTTGTCGTACATAATGCGGTCGCCTTTTTTAAGGGTGATTTTTACTTCATCAGTTCCAGGTCCAACCTCTACAACAACTGCGGTCTGAGTTTTTTCCTGTGCAGCTTCTGGAATAATAAGTCCACCAGCAGTTTTAGTTTCTGCTTTGTCGTTTTTAACAAGTACACGGTCAGCTAATGGTTTGATTTTCATATATTTCTCCTTCACGCGGTCCCATGGTCCCTGAGCCTGTCGAAGGGGTCGAAGGGCCGTTAATTTATTTTTTCTATATAAATTAAATTTAATAAAAAAAACTCAATTCGGCAAGTGAAAAAGTAATTCATATAGAAAATGATGGCTACTCCCGTGGGAATTGTCTGTCGTCTGCGGGCTGAGGTGGTTATCGTAGAAATCTTGCGGTTTACTTCGTAAATCCTCAGATTTCTTCTATGCCGCCGGCACCACTCAGATGCAGCCGCCAGCCAATTCCCACTCCGTATCCATCATTTTCAAATGTTTCTTTATAAATATTTACTTAAGTAAAAAATAAATTAAATCAAAAAAAACGTGAAAATATGTTGACACACGACATATGTCGTGATATGATATAAATATCGAGTGACGATATAACGAGAGTCGACCATGTTATGCCGTCATACAAGGAGATGTTACTATGAAACAGACAAAACAAGAACCGCTTTCAGAAAGCTATTTTTATATTCTTCTGTGCCTTAGTAAGGGTGCGAATCATGGCTACGGCATTATGAAGATGACAAAAACGCTTTCAGAAGGAGAAGTAAAAATCGGGTCGGGTACAATGTACGGAGCAACCAGCAACATGATCAGAAAAGGCTGGATAAAAGAAATTGTATCGGACGAACCAGGATCAGAAAAAAAGAGGCTTTATACTCTTACACCTGAAGGAACAGAAGCTTTTAAGGCAGAAGTTGCACGTCTTAAAAGGATGCTTAGTGCAATTACAGAATAAAGCGGTGGTTGAGCTTGCAGTCCCTGAGCTTGTCGAAGGGGCTAAACCACACAGGAGAATGATATGAAAGAATACAAAAGAGTTTGGAATGTTTATGCAGCCTGGGATTATACCAGAGAAATTGAAGATTTGAACAAAATGTCAGACAAGGGCTGGCAG
>JAFZWX010000164.1 GCA_017617145.1 Treponema sp.
GCTTCCACTTGGACCACAAGTCCTTAAGCTTACCAAACACTTTTTTAAGCCATTCGTTCATCAGACCCCTCCCTTGAACGAATCAATGCAAATTTATAGTAAATTTAATTAATTATACCATAGGAGGGAATATTTGACAACTAATTTTTTTTAAAATGAAATTACAATCTATGAGCCTGTTGAAGGGTTAGCGTGTAGTTGTAATTTCGTTCCAGCCAGATACCAGGCGGTCAATAACAGTCTGTGCAAGACTAAGGCTCATGCGTGCCTTCTGCATAGCTATTGTAACGTCAGCAACATCAACACTATCCGGATCTGTTATTACCTGTTCCTGCAGTTTTGTAACATCCATCTGTTGTGTATTAACAGTATTTACTGCATCCATAAGATAATCTTTAAAAGATAGAGTTCCGTCTTTTTGAGTTGTATGAAGTAATGAAGTTTTATCTGTATTTTGAGTTAAAGAAACAATAGAACCAGTGCCATAATGAGCAGCATCTGTTCTAGTCATCTGTAATGTTCCAAATTCCGGTATTTTCATTTTTTCCCCTCTTGGGTCAATTATGGATGATAAAAAGTAATTTGTCAAACTGATATTTTATTCGTTGAGAGGGCGACCGTAGCAGAAAAAGACTGAGGACAACTTCCTTCTGTTGGCCGAAGGCTTTTTCTGCGAGAGGGAGCCCTCTCAACAACTAATACCAATTTTCAAATTAGTTTTTATTGTGCAATTTTAAGTGCTGCACTGAACATATCCTTAGCACCATCAATAACAGTAGCATTTGCTTCATAAGCTCGCGACGCTGAAATCAAATCTACCATTTCGTTTACGATATTTACGTTAGGATATTCAACATAACCTGCGTTTGGACCACTTTGAATTGCATCAGGGTGTGTCGGATCATAAACAAGACGTCCCTGTGTAGTGTCTTTTACGATTTCAGTTACCTTTACGCCTTTTCCAGGACCGTTGTCCAAAGTAGAAGGAACAAAAGGACTGTTCCACTGAGGATTTGAATCGCTTACAGGACTCATAACTACAGTAGATTTTTTAAATGCACCACCTTCCTGTGTACGTGTTGTAGATGCATTTGCAATATTATCAGAAATTACATCACTTCTAAGTCTTTCTGCTGCCATTCCGGTAGCTGCAATATTTATACTGGTGAACATTCCCATAATTCTAAATCTCCTTATATTCAAAAACTGTTTAGCAGGCGTTACGGGCGGCGTTTGAGCCCGCAGAGGGGGTAGTGAGCAACGCAGTGCGAACGAGGGGGGAGACTTCCCCCTCCTACTATTCACTATTCACTATTCACTATCCCCTATACCCTATTTCTTCATAGCTACATTAACCTGCTCAAATTCAAAACTTGTAAGCTGTGTGAGAAGTCTGTACTGCATCTGAATCTGAAGGATATTGTTGGCTTCGGTTTCGGCATCTACATTGTTGCCGTTTGCTTTTGAAGTTGTAGTATAATCAACAACCCGGCGTGGTTCTACTTCGCGGTAATCATAAGGAGTATTAATCTGAATATGACGGCTGTCTGTAGTAGTAAGTTTGAAAGAATCTTTTGCAATTTGTTCTGATTCAAGAGCACTTTTAAGCTCTGACTCAAAATTTACAACTGAGCGTTTAAAATTAGGAACTTCACTGTTTGCAAGATTGTTTGCGCTAACCTGATATCGTAGTGAAGTTACATCCAATTCACGCTGCAACAAATCGATTGAGCGTGTAAAACTATTCATTCACTTGCCTCCTGAAAATTTGTTTACATCTAGTTGATTTTCGGAAAATGGAAAAAATAGTTTAGAAAAAAAATAGATCTTATTAAAAAAAACGGCTCCCAGGGGAGTTCGAAGTTCAAAACCGGCGGTTCACCGCCTACATGCTGAAGTGCCTTGTAATTATATACTTGGCCGCCTTGCGGCCGCACTTCAGAATGTTTTTGCCCTCCGAACTCCCCTTCCGCCGTTTTTTTTCAATTGATTCTTTTTGATTTACCTGTTTTTGTGTTTTCCAAAAATCAACTGGGTGTAATTTTGGACCGGGATATTTTGTAAAAAAAATAAATGCATATAAAAAAATCCGAGTGCCTATTGAAGAGACTGAAATTTTTAATGAATTGATTAAAAAAATAGCGGAAGCCGAATTATTAAACAAGTTTGAAAACAAATCTGCTTGAGCGTAGGGGTGGCTGCAAACTACTTCGACGCTTGCCGAGCGAAGCGAGAAAAATTTTTCATTGCAAGCTTCGCCGTAGTTTGCAGACACACCTTAGCGGAAGCAGATTTGTTTTCCTTTTGATTACATTCGGCTGGGAGCTTTTTTTTTCTCATAAATACATCAAAAATTTAATCGATTCAATAGCGCTCGGATTTTTTTTCTTATGAATTCATCTTTACAAAATATACCGTGACAAATCCTGGTTTTCGGAGATATTCTGGAGTTTTGAATCTACATACGCGGCGTCAATTTTTATGGTTTCGCCTTTATGTTCATCAGCATCAAAGTTTATATCTGCCAAAACCTTTTCCATAATTGTATGAAGACGGCGTGCCCCAATGTTTTCTGCAGAATTATTTACTTCTTCTGCTACAACACTCATGCGGTCAAGTGCATCTTCTGTAATGTTGAGTTTAACATCTTCTGTTTCGAGCAATGATGTATACTGCATGATAAGGCTGTTTTTTGGTTCCTTAAGAATGCGCTTAAAGTCTTCCTTATGAAGTGAATCAAGCTCTACACGTAATGGGAATCGTCCCTGAAGTTCAGGAATCAAATCGCTTGGAGCTGCAACACTGAAGGCACCTGCTGCAATAAACAGAATATGAGTTGTATCTACAACACCAAATTTTGTATTTACGTTGCTGCCTTCTACAATTGGAAGAATATCGCGCTGAACACCTTCGCGGCTTACATCCTGTCCGTGACTTTCACCATGAACTGCAATTTTATCTATTTCATCAATGAAGATAATACCGCTCTGCTCTACTCGCTTTTTGGCCTCATCAGCAACTTTATCATGATCTACCATACTGTCCAGAACTTCTTCTGTGATGATTTTGCGTGCTTCTTTTACAGTAACAGAACGCTTTTTACTGCGTCCGTTTCCGTTCATGATATTTAAAATTCCCTGCATGCTGTTCTGAAGATCATCAATGCTTCCACCTGTGATGATTTCCATATTTGGCATACCAGACTGACGGTGAACTACTAAATCAATTTCGCGGTCTTCGAGCTTTCCTTCACGGAGCATCTGGCGGAATTTTTCTCTTGTGTTATTCTGAGAATCATTCTTAGCGGCATCAGGGGCTTCAAGAATAATTACGTCGCCCTGATTTGCATCAGCTTTCTTTTCGTCTTTTTTCTCTTCCTTTTCTGTACCAGGGAGAAGAAGATCAAGAAGGCGTTCTTCTACAACGCTAACAGATTTTTCGCGCAGCTGATCTTCCATTTCGGCTTTTACATCATTAAAGCCAACTGCCATAAGATCGCGTACCATGCTTTCTACATCGCGGCCTACGTATCCAACTTCTGTATACTTTGTAGCTTCAACCTTAATAAACGGAGCACCACAAAGCTTTGCAAGACGGCGAGCAATTTCTGTTTTACCACAACCTGTTGGTCCAATCATTAAAATATTTTTTGGAGCAACTTCATCGCGGATTTCTTCCGGCAATTTAAGACGACGGAACCTGTTACGCAAAGCAACAGCCACAGCCCGCTTAGCTTCCTTCTGGCCAATAATATACTGATCAAGTCTTTCAACAATCTGTTTTGGTGTTAGTTCTATATTTTCCATTAATATTCCTTTAGTCCCGCGGTCCCTGAGCTTGTCGAAGGGGTCGAAGGGCTATTCCAATGTTTCTATAGTTAAATTCTGATTTGTATAAATACAAATGCTACCCGCAATATTAAGCGAACGTTCTGCAATTTCGCGGGCGCTCAAGTCTGAACTGTCAAGATAAGCAAGAGCAGCCGAATATGCAAAGTTTCCGCCGGAACCAATTGCAATTGCATCCTTTTCAGGTTCAATTACGTTTCCGTCTCCACTTATCAAAAGAATCTTTGATTTATCTGCAACAAGGAGCATTGCTTCGAGCTTCTGCAATGTGCGGTCAGTACGCCATGCCTTGGCAAGTTCAACAGCAGAGCGCATAATGTCTCCGTTATATTCCTTTACCTTAGCTTCAAATTTATCAAGCAGAGTAAATGCATCGGCAACGCTTCCTGCAAACCCTGTGAGTATTTTTCCATCATAAATCTTTCTAACTTTACGAGAGTTTCCCTTGCAGACAGTGTCTCCCAAAGTACACTGCCCGTCTCCCGCCATAGCAACCTGCCCGTTACGTCGAACAGCCAGCACCGTAGTGCTTCGAATCTTTGTTTTTGGCATTAAAATCTCCAATTTAATAAACTATGTTTTAAATATAATAATAAATGTGTTAATTGGCAAATGAAAAATGAAGATTTGGAAAATCCGGGCGTTCCCCTGCGCTCACTCACTCCGTTCGTTCGCTCCGGGTCGCTATGTTCCGTGTTCCGCTTTCGCTCCAGCCGCTTCCTTCGGGGTAGTTTCGATAAACTCAACCACCCCTCAGTCCAGTGGCCACCTTCGGTGCACTTCACAGCGCTAACGCATCCATTCTTGTATGAAAAATCTTATTTTTCCGACTTAACAAAATACAACGGCGGTTAAGTCGGAGAATTTCAAAGAAAATGGAATCTATTCATTACCTAAAAGTCACTTGTTTCCGACTTAACTTAGTAAATGATTGGTTAGGTCGGAAGATTTTCAAAAAAAGAGAATATATTTAACTCTCAATTTTGATTATTCATTAAATTCGAACTATTATTCTCCGACTTAACTAAGATTATTAACAGTTAAGTCGGAAGAAACCCGAAAATTTAATTATTTATTATGTTCTTCGTCAAAAATAACTCCGACTTAACAAGTAAAATCCACAGTTAAGTCGGAACTTTCATAAATAATCATATTATACTTAAAAAGAAAAAATCAAATAAAGAAAAATCACACCATCATAAGCCCTGTATCATCAGAAGAAATAATTGTGCGGGCGAGAACGTTGACGGCGTCCTGGACCATTTTTAATTCAAAGTTGCAGGTTGATAAAATTACAGGGTCATTGCAGTATTTGAGCAGAAACTTATAGCACTTAATGGAGTTCCAGTAATGCTGCATAACTTCAAGGGAGTTCTGGTCAAGTGCTTTTTTGTCCAGATAATTTATGTTGTGAAAATGAAGGATCTGGTGACCATTGTCATATTCGTTTCGTGCCACCTTGTACAAATAATCAAAATAGTTGCGACACTTGTAGCTGTAGGTTTTTCCGTCGGGGCCGATTTTTGTAAAGACATATGTCTGGGCTGCAGAGCCGTCATCACTCTTAATTTCTGTTTCTTTTGTTTTTGTACGACCTGCAGAATACGCTTTATTTATCAAAAGAATATATTCGTTATAAAGTTCCTTATCCTTTTCCGCGGCATGATCCGGATGATATGTCATAAGGATTTTCCGATAAGCCTTTTTCATTTCGTCCGGGTTATCAGTTGTTTTGAGAAAATCTACAAACTCCTGAAAATCTTCTTTGAAAGCCATCTGATAACAATCCTAATTACGAATGCGGATGCGCTTTGTTGTAAGTTTCAATAAGCTTTTCTGTGGTGATGTGGGTGTAGCGCTGGGTTGTAGAAATTGAACTATGACCAAGCATTTCCTGAACCATGCGGACGTCGGCGCCGTTACCGATCATAGTTGTAGCAAAAGTGTGGCGGAAGGCATGAGGATTTACATGATGATTTGTTCCTTCTGCTCCAGAATAGCGAGAAATTATATAGCGGATTCCACGTACAGAAAGTGGAAGGCCCCGCTGGCTTATAAAGATTCTATCTGTTTTTCCAAGGGTGCCGTTTTCTTCGAGAACTTTTTTGCGGTCTGTTAAATATGCTTTAAGGGCGGCTTTGGCTTCTTCGCTAAAATATACAATTCGCTGCTTGTCGCCTTTTCCTGTAACAACTGCGCGGTCGTAGCCATTCATAAAATCACTAAGGCAAAGATTTGTAATTTCGCTGACACGACAGCCGGAAGAATAAAGCATTTCAAAAAGTGCATGGTCGCGGCTTGCCCATAAAAGCTCATTTTTTTCTGGTTCATTACAAAGAGTATTTACCTCTGCCTGAGTCATAAATCGTGGAACTTTTTTTGGAAGCTTTACTGTTTTAAGCTCCAGCGCAGGATTTTTTTTCAAATATCCAAACTTATACGCATACGCAAAAACAGAACGCACAGCTGCAATAAAGCGGTTTATAGATGCGTTCGAACTATGTCTTTTAGAAAGCTGACCAATGCAAAGCTTAAGGTTTTCTTTTGTGATAGTAGAAATATCGAGTTCAGGGGTGAGAAACTGCATCAGGTGGTCGAGATCATTTTTATAGCCAAGCACGGTGTTTTCTGAAAGATCTCGCACACCCGAAATATAAATGAGAAACTCATCTATAAGTTCGTTTAATTTCATTCATCCCCTTCGTTAGTGTGAAGGTAGTTACAATCTGGGTTAATACAAGATTTGTAGCTGCCGTTCTTTTTGTCGAACTTTTCTACCAGGAACCAGCCGCACTGAGGACAGTACTGGTCAATTGGCTTAAAGTGACTTATGAAGCTGCACTTAGGATAGTTTGTACAACCGTAGAAGGCTTTTCCTCTACCCTTTGTTTTGCGTTCAACAATATCTCCACCACAGTCTTTGCAAGGACATTTTGCAAGTGGAATAGATTTTGTATTATGACACTCTGGGAAACCTGAACAAGCAAGGAAGAATCCAAAACGTCCAAGCTTCTTTACCATTGGCTTACCGCAAAGTTCACACTTAATATCTGTCTGTTCATCAAGGAAACCTTTAATGCTTTCCTGAGTTTCCATAACTTCATCTACGCGCTTTTTGAATGGAGCGTAGAAATCACTCATCATTGTGTTCCAAACGAGTGTATCATTTTCAACTTCATCAAGTTTGTTTTCTACTTCTGCAGTAAATGATTCGTTGATTACATCAGGGAATGATTCAACAAGAATCTTAGAAATCATTTTTCCAAGTTGAGTTGGAACAAGCTGCTTGTTTGAACGTGTTACATAATAGCGGTCGAGCAAAACAGAAATGATTGGTGCATATGTAGATGGTCGTCCAATTCCTTTTTCTTCGAGCATACGAACAATAGAGGCATCTGTATAACGTGCAGGTCCCTGAGTAAAGTGCTGCTCTGGATGGAACTTTTCTACCTTAATTTCTTCACCCTCTTTCATTGAAGGAAGTGATGTAGATTTATCTTCTTTTGAAGAAAGCATTTTAATTACATTGTAGAATCCCTTTTCGGCAATCTTACTTGCTGCAACACGGAATACTGCATCGCCGCTTGTAATTTCTACACTTGTAGTTACCATCTTTGCATTGTTCATCTGTGAAGAAACAAAGCGTTCCCAGATGATTGAGTACAAACGGAACTGATCGTGATTCAAATATTCCTTTACGCTTTCAGGAGTATATTCTGTGTAAGTTGGACGAATACCTTCATGGGCATCTTGTGCAGCCTTACCAACAGAATAATGAATTGGCTCTGGTGGTAAATCGTTTGGATAATTTTTTGTAAGCCAGCTGCGAACATCTGCCAAAGCTGTATCAGAAATACGAACAGAGTCTGTACGCATGTAAGTAATAAGACCAACGCGGTTCTGACCAATCTGAATACCTTCGTAAAGCTGCTGTGCAATCTGCATAGTTTTGCGTGAAGTATAACCAAGACGGTTTGCTGCGGCTTGCTGAAGTTTTGAAGTTGTAAAAGGTGGCTTTGGTCTTACAGTTTTATCTGTCTTTTTAATGGAGCTTACAATACATGGAGTATTCTTGATTGTCTCCATAATTTTATTAACTTCTTCTTCAGATTTAAGTTCAGGATTTTCGTCCTTATATTTTACAAGCTGAGCTGTAAAGTTTGACTTTCCCTTTGAAAAATCTGCATCAAGTGTCCAGTATTCTTCAGGCAAGAAATCTTCTACTTCTTTTTCACGTTCACAAATAAGGCGAAGTGCTACAGACTGAACACGACCTGCAGAAAGTCCGTTCTTTACCTTTGTCCACAAAAGTGGGCTTAAGTTATAACCAACAAGACGGTCAAGAACACGGCGAGCCTTCTGGGCATTTACCTTTGCCTCTACAATTTCACCCGGATTTTTTACAGCTTCTGTAATTGCTGTTGGAGTAATTTCGTTGAATACAATTCGGCTTATTTTTGCATTTGTTTTATCTTTAAGTGCATTGTTCAAATGCCAGGCAATTGCTTCTCCTTCGCGGTCATTATCCGATGCGAGCAGTACATAATCTGATTTTTTTGCATCCTTCTGAAGTTCTTTTAAAAGCTTTGCACGACCACGAACTGTAATATATTCCGGCTGAAATCCATTATCAATATCAATTGCCATACGAGATTTTGGAAGATCAATAAGATGTCCCATAGAAGCTTTTACTGTATAGCCAGCACCAAGATATTTTTCGATTGTGTGTGCCTTGGCTGGAGACTCTACAATTACAAGAGTCTGTGGTGTTTTTTCTTTTGTCTTTTTAGTTGCCATAATTAATCCTCGAACAGCTTTTGCTGAACAATATTTGCACTGCGCTGGCCCGGCATTTCTGTCAAAGCCTTACAGTAATCTTTATAATCTTTTATAATTCCGGCTCCGTCCTTCAAGAACTTTTCCGGTCTGCTTTCTAATTTATGTTTACTAACTTTGCCATTTGCAAAGCGTATTTCCAGATCCCTGGCTACAGTATCTGCAACCTCTGCTGCCATCGTACCAAATGCTGCTTCGTGAAAAAATATATCACGATTATAGTCCAATGCAAATTCGGCAGTTATAAGGGCTCCACTACCTGCAGGAGCTTCAATTACAACAGTTGCAGGTGAAAGGCCCGCTATAATTCTGTTTCGGCCAACATAGTGCCAGTTTGCCAATTCTTCGCCAGGCTCATACTCGCTTACAAGACATCCGCCTGTCTGTAAAATCTGCTCGGCAAGATGCTTCTGCCCGTTTGGAACAATTTCATCAATTGCACTCGGCATTACCGCAATTGTTCTTCCAAGCACGCTTGTATCGCCACCCTTTTCGTCTGTATCAAAAAAGGCATCTACTGCTCCCTGATGTGCATTTCCGTCAACACCAACTGCAAGTCCCGAAACTACATTACAGCCGTCCATTGCAGCATCATAAGCAAAAGACTTTGCGGCAGAACGACCAGTCGGTGTAATTTTTCTTGTTCCAACAACAGAAACCGACCTCTCTTTAAGAAGAGCTGTATTTCCCCTGCAGAACAGCAAGAACGGCGGATCCGTTATCTGCCTCAAAAGTTCAGGATATTCCGGATCATCAATACAAAGAAGCTCAGCCTTCAAAAGCATGCATTTATAAGCCGCTGCCTTTGCCAGCCGAAGATTTTCCTTACCATTCCACGGAAGCTTACTTTTTACCGGTCTGCCAATTTCATTATAAATATCTTCTATAGAACATAGTGCAAGTTTAGAGAGACTGTCAATATTATTTGCGAATTTTTTTTTCTCCTGCACCGTTAAAAAAGACATTCGTGCAAGAAAAAGCTTGAGAATTATGTTTTCATCCTGGTAATTGTTATCAGTAAGAAGCATCTAAGACTATTTTTTTATTTTCCTCTGCAGTTTTCTTTGTATCTTCAGATTTTGTTGTTTCTATAATTTTGTCGTACATCGCAACAGCCTTATCAAATTCATAGCTTGAATAATATGCGCGTGCAAGTACAAACATAGTATCAAGATTTTTTGTATCTATGCTAAGAGCCTTTTCAAGATGAGG
This sequence comes from Treponema sp., assembly GCA_017617145.1. The sequence continues at coordinate 9,897 of JAFZWX010000164.1, forward strand.
AATTGCTTTTTCAGGTTCATCAAGCTCAAACACATACAGAACACCAAGTCCATAAAGCGCACGAACATAGCGGTCTTCAATAGCAATTGCCCGAAGATATGCTTCTTCTGCAAGCTTTAAGTAATTATATTTTACTTCATTTGTTCCGCTTGCATTATAATCAAGTGCTGCATGCGACATATAACCTGCACACACACCTACGTAATAATATAGATTCTGATTATCGGGATAATATGTCAGAGCTTCCTGAAAAGTTTTTAGAGCTTCGCCATACATTTTATTATCAAGATAGCGGGTTCCCAAAATTTTATACCAGATTCCTATCTGACTTTGAGCCAGCTGAACATCGGCAACACGCTCCTGATATTTTTTAATAGCATCTTTGAGTTCTTCAATTGATGTAGGATTGTCTACACCTTCTTCCATTTTCTGATGTCTGATGATTGTTTTGTTTGAAACACCACCACATGAAACAAACATAATTGAAACGGCTGCTGCAAGAATAACTGCCTTAATTTTATTCATTTTGTTTCCCCTCAAAATACTTTTTATGAGCATCTTCAAGCTGAGTATCGGTAACATGCGTGTAGATTGTTGTTGTACTTAAATCGCTGTGACCAAGCAATTCCTGTACAGAACGTAAATCTGCCCCACCCGCCAGAAGATGTGTTGCAAACGAATGCCGCAGAGTATGAACCTTTGCCTTTACTCCCGACAACGCTTCCATTTCCTGAAACCTTTTCCATACACCCTTTCTGGAAATTGGTTCTCCCTTGTAATTTACAAAAACTTCGGAAATATTTCTACCCTTTACAAGCTGTGGGCGCACTTCTTCCATATATTTTTGCAATTTTTTTGCTGCAATTTCGCCAAAAGGCACAAGACGTTCTTTATCTCCCTTGCCGTGAACAAGAATAAGGTGTTCCTCAAAGTGCACGTTTGAAACTAAAAGTCCGCACGCTTCACTAATACGCAAGCCGCATGAATAAATTAATTCAAAAAGTGCATCATCACGTATACCAAGCGGTTTTGATGTATCTATACTAGAAAGCAGCTCTTCTGTCTGTTCAACTGAAAGCACCTTTGGAAGATGTCGTCCGGCTTTTGGTCTGTCTAGAAGAAGCGCAAGATTTTCGTGCCAGTAATTCTTTCTTACAAGATATTCTCCAAAAGCACGCAGAGCCGAAATATCCTTTGCAAGTGTAAGTTCGGCATTTCCCTCTGTTTTACGCCTCATTAAAAAATATACAAGATTCTGAACAGTAACATCACGTAACTTGATTTTTTTTTCTACAAGCCAATCAAGGAATTCCTGTGCAGATATTCTATATGTCTGGGCTGTCATTTCTGACATACGGTTAACAAGAATAATATCTGCATAAAACTGATCAAGAAGATCTTGTATTGTCATAAGACACTTCCAAAAATCCGGCAGCGGTTAGGCTCAACTAATCAGAAAGCTTAATTCCGCGTCCGTATTTTTCTGTCCAGATTGCAGGCTGACTCAAATCATTTGGATCTACAAAGCTGTCTGGACGATTAAGCGGGCGTCTTTGATACTGCGGAACCTCTGTTTGTGAATCTTCTTCAAAAAGTCCTGGCCCCCAGGCATTATTCTTATTTTTTTCTGCTTGTTCTGACTGTTCAGCTTCTACTGATTTTTCAGTATCCGGATTTGTTTCAAAAGTAAACGGATTTGACTCAGCCGCTTTTGCAGGATGAAGCAATGAATCAAGTTCATTTGCACGAACAACATTAGGATCATTTACAACAGGCTCTGGAGCAGGAACAGTTTCTTTTATAGTTTCTTCTACAGCAGGCTTATTATTCTGATCATTATCAAAACCGGTAGCAATTACTGTTACGCTGATTTTGTCGCCCATTGAAGGAGAAGTAACCTGTCCCCAGTACATAGTATAATCTTTTGCAGCACCTGCGCTTACAATATCACAAATATTTTTAATTTCATCTACAGAAACCTGATCAGAAGCACAGATATTAACAAGAAGATTCTTAGCACCGTCAATATGAGAATTTTCAAGCATAGGATTAGAAATGGCTTTTGTAGCAGCATCTACTGCACGGTTTTCACCTTCGCCAATACCAATACCAAAAATTGCATTTCCCTGTCCCTGCATTGTATTTTTAACATCTGCAAAGTCGGTATTTACATCACCAGGTTTTGTAATAATATTTGAAATTCCTTCTACACCCTGTCGTAAAACATCATCTGCAAAACGGAAAGCATCCGGAATAGAAGTGTGTTTATCTACAACCTTAAGAATCTGCTGATTTGGAATTACAATAAGAGAATCTACATTTCCCTTTAATTTTTCAAGTCCATCTTTTGCCTGACGCATTCTTACAGGACCTTCAAAATCAAATGGAGTTGTTACAACAGCAACTGTAAGTGCACCAAGTTCGCGGGCAATACCTGCAACAATTGGAGCAGAACCTGTTCCAGTACCACCACCCATTCCTGCAGTTACAAAAACCATATCTGCACCACGAAGTGCATTAGTAATCATTTCTTTATCTTCCTGGGCTGCCTGCTCACCAATAGAAGGCTTACCGCCTGAACCAAGTCCTTTTGTTACTTTTTGTCCAATAGCAAGTCTTGTCTCTGCTTTAGAGCCACCCAAAGCCTGAAGATCTGTATTTATTGCAATAAATTCTACATTGCTTATTTTTGCGTCAATCATACGGTTTACGGCATTTCCACCACCGCCACCGCAGCCTACAACTTTAATACATGTGGGACTGTTTCCGTTCTGGTATTCCTCATAATTAGGAACAACATCACTGTCCTCTACAATTGATAAATCAGATAAATTCATATTTCCTCCCGCTATGAATTAGTCTTTTACTTTATGATTAAAAAAACAGTTTTCTGAGCTTTTTTAAGAAGCCCTCCTTGTTTTCATCTGCACCATTTGAATTTGAAGTTCTTTTTGTCTTTTTGCGTCCACTTCTTGCATTAACAAGACCTTTATTTGATACAACAAGTCCAATTGCGACCGCATATTCTGGTCGACGATATTCCTCTTCAAGCCCCCCAAGACTTTCAGGAATACCAACGCGAACTGCCCTTGTATGAAAAACTTCACCTGTAAGAGGCACAACACCTTCCATATTTGCTGCACCACCAGTAAGAATAATATTTCCAGACAAATCCTTAATAATATCGCTTGTATTTTTAATAATAGCCTGTTTGGCCATTGTAAGAATCTGAGTCATTCTTGCTGTAATGATTTCTGTAATTTCGCTCTTTTTTACAAGTCCCGGCGGTTGTCCTCCAACTCCAGGTAAACAGATATCAATATCATTTTCTCTTGTAATCATTTGTGGATAACAGCAGCCATAATCAAGTTTGATTTTTTCGGCAGTTGCAAAAGGAACTCCGTTTACAACTGCAATATCGTTTGTTACAAGATTTCCGCCAACAGGAATTGAACAGGTACTAATTGGTGCACCTTCGTATAGAACCAGAACATCAGTTGTTCCTGCACCAAAATCAATTATAATTGAACCAAGTTCAAGCTCGTCTTCATGAGTAACAGATTGTGTTTCGGCAAGTGTCTTAAGCATAACACCATCAAGACCATAGCCTGCTCTGCTCATACAAGTTTTAATATTCTGAATAATTGTTTTAGAAGCAGTAACTATATGAACCTTTGATTCAAGCTTATAACCAAGACAGTTTATAGGATCTGGAATATGGGCAACTCCATCAACAATATAGTCCTGCGGGATAACATGGATTTTTTCGCGGTCGGCCGGATAATTTATTGCTGTTGCGATATCAATTACTTTTTCAATATCTTCGCGGGTAACTGCAGAAGAACCGCCCTTACTGTTACTTCGGATTGGTACTACACCACGCGAATTCTGGCTTTCTATTTGAGAACCGCCAATTGAAACTATTACGGAATTAACAAGAACACCGCCTTTGTTTTCGGCGGCTTCGATTGCCTGTTTAATGGCATCTTTGGCATCTTCAATATTAACGATTACACCGTTTCTAAGACCGGCAGATTTTTGTGCAGACGTGGCTACTATGTGAAGCACACCATCATCATCAACTTCACCTATTGCAACCCTTATAACACTTGTTCCAATATCAAGTCCAACAATTATTCTATCGTCTGCCATTTTATTAAGATCCCCTACCTTATCTTACACGAAACTGAGCCGTAACGCAAATCAATTTCATAGACATCTGCACCAATTTTATTAACAACGTCTAATACTACCATCATATACTTTAACGCGTCTTCATTCAATGAGCGATCGGTTAAAACTTTGATTTTTGATTGAGAAGGTATAAGGGCGAGTTCATAGTTACCTGTATCTTTAGGCAAAACAATGATTTCTGAAATACCGGCAAAGTAGTTTTTACCCATACCGCTGATTTTTGCAATTTGATCAATAAGCGGGCGATATTTTGAAGGGATGCGCATTCCACCGCTCATATGTTCAACAGGAAGACCAGAAATAATCGGGATAACATTTGAATCTACAAGAGTTTTATCTTTAACAGGGAAAAGAACACCGTTTTTATCAATCTGAACAGGACTTGTATATCCGTCATCTGCAACAAAAGTAACTGCTACAGGCTCGCGTTCAACAACATTAATATAAATGCGGTCTGGGAACTTTTTTTCTACAATTACATTATCAATCCCAGATTCTGATGAAAGAAGTGCTACAGCTTCACCAACATTAAAGTTTACCCAGTTTGTACTGTTCATTGGAAGAAGTTTTTCTGCAATTTCTTCTGCAGTATAGATTTTCTGGCCTGAAACAGTTACCTTTGGACTAGAGAAAGCAGGCATGACATACTTGTAAATTACAAGCTCTGCAACGAGGAAGAAACATAAAATACCAAAAACGGCTTTTATTATTTTAATCTTCTTATCGCCCGAATCCTCCTTTTTGTCTGTATCAAACTTTCCAATTGATACTGTTTCTGTTACTGCAGCCGATTCTGCATTGTTCATCAAAACTCCGATGTTACCCATTTTTGACATCCTTTAATTTTTTATATAACAGTCAGTGAATCAACACTGATGTCTTCAAATTGTACATAATCCGCATTTTTTTCCTGACAGCGCGACGCATTCAGAATAAAACCACACATTCCAAGTGTGATAATTATTGAAGAACCGCCGACTGAAAAGAACGGAAGCGGAATTCCGGTTGATGGAAGCAGTCCGCAAACTACCATACAGTTTATAACAGACTGTACGACAATTACAGAAACACAACCAAAACAACCGTAAGCAGCAAATCTATAAGGACAAGATAAAGCTGCTTTATAGCCACGCCATGCAAACAAAAACAACAGAACAAGGTAGGCTATAACACCAACATATCCCATAGCTTCAGTCCAACCTGCAAAAATATAATCGGCCTGAACCTCAGGAATACTGTTTAATTTTGAAAGGCCTTTTCCAATTCCTGCACCCCAGATTCCTCCGGCACTAATTGCTGCTTTAGAAGCAGTTGCCTGATAATTAATGCCTTGAATATTTTCTGAAGGTTTTAAAAAGCCTATAATTCGCTCAATACGATATGTTTCTGATGCAACCATAATTATTGCAACAGGAATAGCAATAATCAAAAACGGAATAACCCATTTTAGTTTTGCACCCGTAACAAAGAACATCAAAATTCCTAAACAAGTAAGAAATACACTTGTTGAAAAATCCTTTTGAAAAAGAACAAGCAAAACCATAAAAAGAAAAATTCCAACACAAGGAAGTACGTCTTTTTCACCTGAGATATCTTCATTAAGCTTATCAAAATAACTTGCAAGGTAAAGCACAAGCGTAAATTTAACAAGCTCACTAGGCTGGAATGTAAAATTGAGTGGTAGTCTTATCCAGCGGCGGGCACCGTTTTTTTCAATGGAAAGCGGCTTAACAAAAGTAAGCACACAAAGAATAATGGTAATCAGGACCATATAAATTACCAGCTTCTTTATTGTTTCCATATCTAGCAGGAGGAAGGCCACGAAAAGAACAATCCCCGCTGCTGAACAGACAAGCTGACGTTTTACAAAATAAAAAGAATCATTATTAAAAAAGCGTGCAGCATAACTTTGCGAGCACACAAAAATTGTAAACAAACCAAGTCCCCAAAGAAGAAGAACCGATACTAAAAACCAGATATCACTCTTGTGATATTTTTCAGAAGGTTTATGTGCATAAAAATCGTACTGATTCATCACTCTGCCTCCTGAATAAGTGGAAGAAGCTTTTCAAGCGCCATGCTGTGCGAGCCTTTAAAAAGAATGAGCGCATCAGATTTTACAAAGGCAAGTATTTTACTGGCAGCGGCTTCATAAAAAGCATCATCATTATTTTCGAAATATAGAACATTGCGTCCGGCAACATCTTTTTCTCTTTCAAGAATATCACAGGCGGCTTTCATTTCAGGGCCTGCCAGAATAACTAAAGTTGCATCTGTAGCAGCAATATCTTTTCCTATTTGTGTGTGTGATTTAAAAGATGCAGCTCCAAGCTCTTTCATATCTGCCAGAACAAAGATTTTCTGTTCAAAATTACTCTGTTTTGAGCAGAAATCTATAACCTTTTCCATTGAATCAAGATTTGCATTATAAAAATCACAAACTGCATTAACTTTTGCACCATTCTTTAGAGTAATCTGTTTAATATCCATGCGGCCAGAAATTGCAGCAACACCTTCTAAGCCGGCTTTTATTTCTTGTGCGCTTATTCCAATTTCTTTAGCAAGTGCAATCACACCAAGAGCATTCTGATAGTTGTATTCTCCGGCAAGCGGTAATGTAATTTCTACACCATCAACACTGAATTTTGTACCGTTCAGACCGAGATCTTCAATAAAGGTAACTCCGTTCTGACCAGATGAAACAGTTCGCCCAAACTTTACTACCTTTCCGCGAACTTTTTCTGTACAGAAATCTGCAAAGTCGTCATCAACCGGAACAAAGACAGCGCCTGTTTGTGGAATATAATCAAATGATTTCCTTTTTTCTTCTGCAATATTCTGACGACTTCCTAAAATTCCAATATGTGCGGTTCCAATATTTGTAATAATTCCGTACTGCGACTGCCATACATTAGAAATTTCGCCAATTTCATTTTTGCGGTTCATTCCCATTTCAAAAATTCCGATTTTTTCATCACCTTTAATCTGGAACATCGAAAGAGGAAGACCAGTTTCTGAATTAAAGTTTCCTTTTGTATAAGCTACAGCGTCGTCGCCAAAATGTTTTTTACAAACACTTACAAGCATTTCTTTTGTTGTCGTTTTTCCACTTGAACCTGTAATACTTACACGGATCATATTCTGTGCAACCTTCTGGGCATAAGCCTTTGCAGCTGCTTGAAGTGCATAAAGTGTATTTTCAACAAGAATAAGTGTTATTGCTGCAAGCTTCCCGGCAGATTCCAGTTCTTTATAAAAACTGTTGTTCTGTTCGTAGTCGCTTTTGTTAGCAAGAACAACTGTTGCACCTGCATCAATTGCCTGTGGAATATATTTGTGTCCATTCTGAGTTTCTCCGATGAGAGGTACAAACATAGCACCTGCACTAACGAAGCGGCTGTCTGTTACAACATAACTAAAGCCAAAATCAGAGCGTTCTGTACCGGCAATTGTTCCGTTCACAGCAGAAAGAAGAGCATCTAAACTAAGAAGGGAAGTTTTTACTGCTTCACTCATTTTTTCTCTCCTGTCATTTCTACACGAACAATATCTTCTGCTTCAGCCTTGTGCATTCCAAGTTCTTCTACGGCAATTTTTTCAATTCGTTCTGCGCTCGAAAGTTGACTGATATCACTTACAAGTTTTTTATTTTCTTCTATAAGTTTTTCCTGTTTTGTTTCAAGCTCAAGTATTTCCTTACTCAAATCCGTATATTTTTTTGCTTGAAGTGCATAAAGGCTAAGCATAACAGGAATAGAAAGTGCAAAAAGACAGATGAGAATTACTTTGAAAAAATCTTTAATTTTACCCTTAACTATTCTGTTCATTTTAGAATCCCACTACTCCCTCAAGATGATATTTAGTTGCATTACAAAGCTTGCGGACAACACGAAGCTTTGCGCTGCGAGAAGGAGAATTTGCTTTTATTTCTTCTGCACCCGGTTCAACAGGTTTTCTGGTTAAAATTTCTGCACACTGTTTACCACCACAACGACATTTTGCAATCTCTGGAGGACAAACACATTTTTTACCAAGATTTCGGAAATAATTCTTTACAATTCTATCTTCAAGAGAATGAAATGTAATCACTCCCATTTTTCCGCCTTCTTTAAGACAACCGAATGCTGCATGAAGTGAACGAGGAAGTCGTTCAAGTTCACCATTAACTGCAATACGAAGTGCCTGGAAGGTTCTTGTAGCCGGATGAATATTTCCGTAGCGGTAATTTGCAGGAACTGCATCCCAGATTATTTGTGCAAGGCCTTTTGATGATTCAATGCGGCCACCCTGGCGTGCAGTTACAATTGCATGTGCAATCCGTCGGCTTAATTTTTCTTCGCCGTAAAGATATATAAGATTTGCGAGTTTTTCTTCTGCAAGTTCATTTACAAGATCTGCAGCTGATTTTTCTCTATCGGGATTAAGACGCATATCAAGTTTTTCGTCATAACGGAAGCTGAATCCACGTTCTGATTCTTCATAATGATAAACAGAGATTCCAAGATCAAAAAGAATAAGGTTTGGTTTTTCGTACTCAGAAGGATAATTATTGTAAAAGTCATCGAACCAGCCGTTGTAAAAGTGAATGCGCTCTCCAAACTGACTAAGTCGTTCACGTGCTTTTGCCTGAATATTTTTGTCGGCATCTACACCAATTACTGTAAGATTTGGATATTTAGAAAGGAAATTGAACGTGTGTCCGCCTTCGCCCAAGGTTGAGTCAATCATCAAAGCGTCATTTTCGTAAGCTTCTCCAACTGGACTCAAATAGTCGAGACATTCCTGCAATAAAACCGGCGTATGCACGATATTCATTTTTAAATTTAAAAAACTACCTGACTCGATTCCCCACCCAAGAATCAAAGTCCGGTTGTTTTCCCCTTCCACCCAATAGTTTTTTTTATATTAACATAGAGACCAACTAGAGCGGGATCCCCGGGTCAAGCCCGGGAATGACGCACTTTTATCATCCCTAAAAATTAATATCATTAAATTCTTCTGCTGCTTCGCGGAACGATTCTTCGCTGGCAGCAAGATAGTCCTTGTAAACACCGGCATCCCAAAGTTCTATAAACTTAGCAACTCCAAGAACAGTACATTCTTTGGAAAGTCCTGCATATTCACGCAGACTCTGGGGAATAGAAAGCCTTCCGTTTTTATCAAACTCCACAGGCTGAGCCGGAGCAATAAAGTGACGGACAACCTGCATGCTCTTAGCTTTCATCATAGATGCATTGTTCATCACCTTTGATTCAAAAGCTTCCCATTCATCAGCAGTAAAAAGCCATAAGCAGCGATCTGAACCTTTGGTAACCATAAGTACATTGCCGGGCACAGCAGTCCTCAACTTTGTTGGGAATGAGAGCCGTCCCTTTTCGTCAATTGTATTATTGTATTCACCAGTTAGTAAATTCATACCCACTTATTACCACTTTCTACCACTTTTTCCCACTTAAATACCATTTTACACCAAAATTTATTAAAGTCAAGCATTTTTTTTACCGAAAATAAAAAATAGTGCATTTTTTTTAATATGCCTTCATATGGAAAAATGCTCCCGCAAAGAACCGTGTTTTGCTCCACTAAGAAAGAGGACGTTCCGCAAAACACGAACCTTTGCTCCGCATTTTTCAATTTGTATAAACTACAAACAAATAATGCGGAAAAATAACTGCCATCACGCGACCAGGACGAAAAGGAAGGTCGCGCGCTGTCAGTTATTTTTCCACACAATGACTTTTTATTAAAAAAAGCGCACTCTTTAGTGAGCCCGGATACGTGGTCCCTGAGCCAGCTTGTGCTGAGCCTGTCGAAGCAAAGGGCCTTTTATAAAGAAATGATTAATCAGAATATCAACACATATAACGAAAGTTCTCTTCACAACACATTAAAGCTTTTTTATGCTGCTCAGTATGATGGTCAGACTGAAGTTAAAGCGGATGGGCATATTTATGATATTTTGTGCGAGGATGGACTTGTTATTGAAATACAAACAGGGAGTGTTGCACGGATTGCCGATAAACTTAAGGATGCTTTAAATAAAGGACACAAAGTCATTTTAGTTTATCCGTTGGTAAATCGAAAACGTATTTTCCTTACAAATGAAAATGGTGAAAAAATTTCAAACAGATTAAGTCCAAAAAAAGGATGCATTTACGATATTCTGGAGCAACTTACAAAAATAACTGATATTTTGCTGAATCCGAATTTTACACTTGAAATAATTACAATAGATTTAATAGAACATAGAATCCGCACGACAGAAGCAGTCCAAACAAAAAACCGTCGTCGCCGCTACAAAAAGAACTGGCTCAAAGCGAACAAGCGCCTTGAACAAATAATAGAAACAACACAGTTTAAAACCGCCCGCGATTACCTTGCCCTACTCCCAAAAGATTTACCACAAGAATTTTGTGCTAAAGATCTTAACCTGCCTGAATACTCCCACCTGCTTCTTTGGGTTTTATCTCGGATTCCTGTAATAGAACAGACCTCTAAAAAAGGCCGGACTTTTTATTATAAAATCAAACCTGAATTAATCTGAAAATCTTTGGCTGTGGGACGCAGGCAGAAAATAAGGGGGGACCCTGTCAGTGAACTCGTATTGGCGAAGCCAATACGGTGAACGAAAGACAGGGGGGATGCCGTATTTTATGCCGTCGCTGGGGCCCGCAGACAAAGATTTTCAATATGATCCAATTATTATTTTAAAATAAAAAAGACCCCGTTTCCGAGGTCTTTTCTATATGTTTATTGCAAGAATAAGAGATTACCAGTTATCACTCATATCATCTTCGTCGTGGTTTTCCATATCGTAAAGATCGGTTACAGCACGAAGATCATCGAGGTAGAGGTAGTATGTACCACGAGCCTGCATTGGGTTACAGTCAACACGGAATCCAAGAATCTTGAATCCTGGTTTGTCACCGTAGTAAACGCTGCTCTGAACAATACCATGTTCTCCATCCGGACTAGGTGGAACTACACAAGTAAGCTTTTTCCAGCCAGAAAATCCGAGTGAACCCATATAAAGTTCATAGTTTCTTCCAAAATAATCCTGGAGCAATAAATACATTTCATGATCCTGGTTACGACCGCAAACCCACATAGAAACAGTTTTTACAGTTCCTTCAATTGGCATTGGACGTCCAGCCATGATTGTAAATGAATCCAAACCACGGCGGAAGAAATCAACTCTTACACCAAGTACGAGTGTATCTTCATCTTCTTTACCTTCATCTTCCTTAAGAGGTTCCTTCATAGAAGGACTACCTTCAAAAAGACGAGCAGCAATTGTACCGTCATCCGGAGAAATATGAACATACCATGAACCTTCACGTTCAAATTTATCTACAGAAACTTCGCGCAAAGAAAGCATTGCAGAATCTGCACCAACTGTTTCAGGGTTAGGATCCTGAATACTCTGTGCAAAAAGCACACCTGCTACTGCAAAAATTAAACCTAAAGCTACTAATTTTTTCATTTTGCATCTCCTACAGACTGAACTCCGTCTCCGCCTTCTTCATCACCGAAGTCAACTTCTCTAAGTTCATAACCATCGTAGATATAAGAGAGAGAGTTAGATGTGTATTTAATCTGATCAAAGAAAATTACGTAGTTGTCAACATATTCAGCGGCATCGGAACGGATTCTAAAGCCAACAAAAGTCATATTTTCTGGACCTGAACGAAGATGTGAATGCTGACTAATCCAGCCAGGAATATTTACAACAAGGTTTCGCCATCCGTTGAAAGCAAGACTTCCTGCCTGAAGAACATTTACACGACCATAAGCATCGCGAACCATCAGTTCAAGGTAGTAATTATAATTAGCACCCCAAATCCAGAAATCAATCTGGCTTACAGTTCCTACAAAAGGAATCTCAAAAGGTTTGCCATCTACAGTAGGATAAACTTCAAACCAGTTATCTCCCTTGCGGTTGAAAGCTGTTTTAACACCAAAAACCTTTGCTCCATCTTCTCCATCACGGCGAAGCTGCTTGAGCGAATTAGGAATACCATCATAGTAACCAGTTTTTGGATATCCTTCTGCAACAAAGCGGCTTGAATTAACAGCCCAATCCCAGTTGTAGCGATTGCTACCATAGGCATAATCCTGACCATTTGGATTGTCAAAATTATCCAATACAAAAGTCTCAATGCTCTTTGAGCTAGGCTGCGCAAAAATTGGCAAACCAATCAAACAAAAGCATGCAAGACCAATAAAGACTTTAAGTCCCCTTTTCATGCAAAACTCCTTAAACTTTATCATTCCGATAAAAAATAATATTACATTATTATATCGGCATAATCAGTCGAATTTATAACTCTTTCAATTATATTTCCTATATTATTCTTTGTCAAACGGAATTTCAGGGAATAGGGAATAGTTAATAGTAAATAGTAGAAGGGGCGCCGGTAGATTGTAATTGCAAGTGCAACACTTAAAATAAATAAAAAAACTTCATAGAATGTTTAAACCCAAAAACTACCACATTAAAGGGACAAACAAACTATGAAGTCATACAGTCATTTTACACAAATGGAC
>JAFZWX010000165.1 GCA_017617145.1 Treponema sp.
ATACCTCGACGTAATGTATTCGCATGAGTTTGACAAGCATGAAAACTTTCAGGAGTTTTATCTGGAGCTTGCAAAAAAGTATGGTAGCGGCGGCGTTGTTGATGTTGCCTGCGGTACAGGTGCAGTTTTGCTTTATCTTGCTGAACGTGGAATTATTGCCGATGGTACAGACATTTCTGAAGAGATGTGTAAGGTGGCTGGAGCTAAGGCAGATAAGATGAACACAACGCCAGAAGATTACAGCTTCCGCCTTGAATATGTAAACGCAGATGGCAACCGTGAAAAAATCTATAACGCAATCTCGTATAATCCTTACACACAACAGATGTACGGCAACTGGAAGTTTGAGACCTACAACGAAGCTGGCGAAATTATTGGTGAACGCGTTCGTCCTCTTTTGATGCGCCAGACATACAGAAGCGAAATGTACATGCTGGCCGATCTTTGTGGTTTTGAAGTTTTAGACATATACCGCGGTTACAATGGCGACAAGGAAGATTTGAACGATCCGTCTTCAGCAGCTAAATACAAAAGCAATCTCATCTGGATTTTGAAACGCCGAGACTAGCACTTTTATTACTTTAAGGAGAATTAAATATGATAAAGAAAATTAACAAAAGCGATATCGCAGAATGTGTAAATGTGATTAGAAAAAGCTTTCAGACTGTTGCAGATGAGTTTGGTTTTACACCAGACAATGCGCCACGCTTTACAGCTTTTGCAACAACAGCAGAATGGCTGGTATACCAACTTGAAATTGAACACCGGCTGATGACTGCTTATTTTGATGATGATGGGGACAACAGGATTTTGGGATATTATTCGATTCATTTTTTGGAAAACCATGAGTGCGAGTTGAATAATCTTTGTGTGTTGCCGGAGTGCAGGCATAGGAAGATTGGAGAGGCTTTGCTGAAAGATGCCATCGCCCGCGCCAAAAACAACAACTACACAAAAATAAAAATCAGCATTGTAGAAGAAAATAAGGTGTTGCGTCGCTGGTACGAGAATCACGAGTTTGTTCACACTAACACAATCAAATATGATTTATTTCCGTTTACCTGCGGGTATATGGAAAGGATTTTGTAAAGGTTTCTTTTGCCCTGCTGATTGCATCTTCAATCATTTTATTACCGGCTTCATCCTGATAGTTCAGGCATGTTTTTATTTTTTCAATTTCAACTAACTCACGTCCATAGATTTTTCCTGTTGCTGGATCTGCCTTCTGTTCATTAATTGTTTTGATTTTCGCAATCATTCTGACCTGCGCGTATCGTTCGTCATTCTCTTGTACCAGAAAATATCCTAGATAATTGATTTCTTTTAATTCAATATTTAATTCTTCAATGTACTCGCGTTTCAATGTTTGCTCAAAGGTTTCAGTGTTCTCAGGCTTTCCGCCGGTTAATTTATATTGACCATCCTCTATTCTAAGAATGACCCTACCATCATCAGAAAAACAGATTCCGTAAACTTGTTTAACTTTGAGTCCTTCTGGAACAGGTTGTTTAAACCATGAATAATCAGGCATGATTAATCCTTCCTGCAACAAAACATTCCATATTCTTTTGGAACAACCAGAACATCGTCCATCATCTGCTTTGCAAGAATGTCGCGGATTTCAGTTTTGGGAATGGTGCTTAGGGTGTTTCCAAAACCCATTTTATTTGTTGAATATTTTTGATGAATTGAAATGCGAGTGTTTAAGTTCCCCGCGCTGGCATACTGTTTTTTTACATTTACCTGAAGCTCTATACCGTCACAATTTTTCTTCATGGCAATTTCTTTTAACTTAGAAAAAAAAGTGTGACCGATTCCTTTTCCTCTATATGCTTCATCAACAGCCATGCTGTCTATAAATAAAACCTCTCGAGTTACATGCAATGGAGATTCAATGTGACGGAATTCCAGCCCCAGAACACCTGTAATTATTGAATTAATTTCTGCGACATAAAACAGTTCTTTGCTCACTGCATCCTGAAAGAAATCTTTTGACATAACATCACTTGTTGATTTATATATATCAGGTCGCCATTGAACATGAAGTTTCTGTACCTGATTCATAATTCTGCAAACTGCATCATAGTCTTCTAAAACTGCTTTTCTTATATTGATATTTTCGTTGGTCATATTAGTCCTCAAAAGTAAGATTGTTTTTAATTTTATCTTCCATCTTATAAATATATTTAATTCTGTTGATTGTATTTTTGACTTCGGTGAGGCCCAGTTCTTGTTCAGTCTTATCCTGACTGGCACCAAGCGCCCTTTGAATGTTATATTCCAGCCATTCAATCCAGGTGTAAGTGAGTCCAAAGACACTTTTGTAATCTCTAAAGCCATTGTCGTAGACCGCAAGGTAACCCTGGAAAAATGACTTTTGTTTTTCTGAATCAAAATTACAAAGTGTGATTCCCGACCACTGGAGCGAAAGTTGAATCGCACTCGAAATAGGATTTCCATAATCAAGACATTCAAGGTCAATTACAACAGGCTCACCATTTTCCCACATCACATTTTTTGGGTCCATGTCTTCGTCGATAATTGTTATGATGTTCGGGAGAGATTTGCGGGCTTTATTTAATTCGGTCTGTGCGTATTCAAGGAGGGGGAGATTTTCTTTTAAGAGAGATTCAACTTCCTTGGTCAGTGTCTCAGGCGCAGATGAAGTTGCCTGTGTGATATATTCGTTCCAATCAATTGTGCTGAGTTCAGGGGTAACGGATTGCTGCGCCACTGATGCAATATTTTTCGTCTTAATCGCATGAATTCTTCCCTGAATATTTCCAGCCTTCCAGCATTGTTCTGGTGTGATGTTATTCCAGCCAGTTATGCTTCCATTGTGCCACTCAAAAATGTAAAAGTAATTTCCTTGAAACTCCTGCATCTTTTTTCCATTAAAAGTGATGGCAGGAACAATAGGAATTCCAGTATCTTCTAAAATTGCTTCAAGTAGCTCAGCCTTTTTGTAATTGTCCATTGCACCCGGCCGCTTCATAATTTCCGGATTCAGATGCTTTACGGCGTAAGTGTGATTCTCCGTACACACCTTATACATCCTATGCATAAAGCCACCCGACACTGGAGCGACAGGTACCGTAACTGTGCCAAGTGAAAGAGTTTCAAAAAGTTGTGTAATCAGATTCTGGATTTTTAACTGCATGATTTAATTATAGTATTTATTTGAAGTGTATGCATACTTTTGAAATGGATTTATATCGATTTTTCAATAAAAACCATAAAAATTGCCGGTTTTTAAAGTTTTTTATGGTGTTCTAGCAAGATATCTCAATAAAAACCATAAAAAGCTGACTTTTTTACACAATTTTATGGTTTTCTGGTCAATTTCAGACCGTTTTATTAATCAATTTGTCCGATATCCATTAAAAATGCCATAAAATTACCTATATCGCATTGAATTTTATGGTATTTTGCAAAAAAATATCTCTTGTATCAGTCATTTTCCATATATGGTTCGTAATTCTTTATGATTTTAGAATACTCTTTTAATGCAAAAAACTCTCGTCGGTACAACCCAAAATCAGCAATATTTGTTTTATGGAAATCTTCGTAGCGGCTAAAAATATCCAGAGCCTGATTCATCGGAAGCCACTTGAATGTACAGCCAGCCTGATTTTCAGCTTCGGTAAGATTTAAGTTTCCAGTGTCTTTTATCAGTTCACAGACAAAATAATGGTTGATATGGCGCCAGTCACAAAAGAGTTCTTCGATTTCCAGATATTCTTCTTTCGCACGAACCTCCATCCCGGTTTCTTCCAGCAGTTCGCGTTCACAGCATTGTTCGTAAGTTTCGCCGTTTTCAACTCCGCCACCGGGAATAATATACTTGTTGTATTTTTCCTCATATCCCAAAAGAACCTTGCCGTCATTTACAACAATTCCACGGCACGCATGGCGCAGATGTTTTACATAACCAAGATAGTCATCGTTTTTTAATTGAAGTTTTCTCATTTTTTAATTCTTTATTTTTTTTCTTATATCAACAGTTTCATTTTTTTGTGGGAAGAAAATAAAATTGTATTTCACCGGATTTATAAATCCAAGCTTTTCTGCAAGTTTCATAGATGGGATATTTTCTACATCACAAGCCCAGATAGCAGTTAATCCTCTCTTATCAATTTCTTCCAGAGTTCGGACACAGACTGCAAATGCAAAGCCTTTTCGCTGTTTATCATCGTCGGTGATAATTCCAAGTTCTGCGTAGCCTCGCGCTGTAAAAGCTACTTCGCTTTCGCTGCAGATTTCGCCGTTTTCGATTGCATAAAATCCGAAGGCAATTTTCAGGAAGTTTTCTTTTGAACCATAAACCCGCTCATGAAATTCTTTCCACGGAACTTTTTCGTACAACTCGCTGTCGTAGGGCTTTAGTTCAACTTCTCTTGGCTTTTGTTCAATAGGTTTTCTTTGAGTATATTCGTGCCGCGGAATAACAGTTCCCAATTCTGCCAGCGGAATTTTTGAACCTCTTTCAAGTACCCAGACTACCTGAATCCATGCATGTTTAATTATTTCGCGTAAGGTTTCTTCAATCCATTCAAAATCAGCATTATCACTAATATAAACCCAGCTCATGTCAAGCTGGCAGATTGCTTTCGTGGGAACTTTAATATCATCAACAAAAGTTTTGCCGGGCAATATTCCATCAAAATAACACCATAGTGCAGATGTATTCGGCTGCCTGTTTTTGAATAACGGGAAAATCAATGATTTCTTTTCTTCGGGTAGTTGGATAAACATGTCTCCTCCCTGTATGCAGCTACCACACTGCTTTTTCGCCGGTTACTTTTTCACCAAGCCAGCTTGCGTTATATTCAACAAAGCACTTTGTGTATGGCAAATCCTTGTATTTTTCTTTGCTCTTCAGAATAGGATAAATTACACTTCCCCAGCCAACAGAGATGACACCGACAATTGCATAAAATGGTCCAAGCACCAAAGACTGAATTGTGTGGCCGTATTCGTGGACTCTGGCGCCGGTAAAATATTCGCCCTCGTTGTTTGGAACAAAAATGAAAGGACCGAGACTCAAACCTGCCCAGCGGTCATTCCACTGTGTTTGAATTGCACATCTGTAAAACTTATGCGGCTTATTGATATGGATTAAAAAGAAAAATAATCCAATTAGAGTTTGTCCTAATCCCCAGGTACATTGAATTAATAAATACAATATTTTTTTCATCTTTTAAGTATAAGATAGGATTACTAAATCTGCAATAGTAAGATATTCTCCAACCACCGGAAACCGGGATGATGGGAGATGTTATTTTACCAAGTCAAAGCTTTTCAAAAAGCGTTTCAATTTTTTTTATCATTTTTTATTCCACTGATAACCATCGTCACCGAAACAGAAGTGTCCCATTGTTTGATTCCGCCGCGATAAAGCTTAAGCCTTTTATCATACTTTTGATTAATTGCAGAAATGACCGCTTGCGTATCTTTTGAATGTGTAGAATAAATTGCTTCTAATGCACATTGTTTGCCTGCCTCGATTATTGCTTCTGAAAATTGTTTTGAATATTGCGGGTTATCTGGAGTCAGGTTTATTACTGCATATCCTGTGGAGACTTCTGTAAATCCATATTTTTCCATTGAGGCAGGAAGTTCTGCTTCTGTCATTGGGAATCTGCATACTTGAAATTTTTCAAGTTCATCTTGAGTCGACGGTTGGGTTTCCCAAAAATCATTTTCTTCTTTTGTTGACTTTAAGCAATCAGCCGCACATCCTATGCCTTTTCTTGCAGAGAGACATATACATTTTCCGCCTGATTTTAAAACACGCTTTTGTTCGCCCCAAAATGCAGAAGGTTCAATATGTTCCTGAACTGTATTTGAAATAGTTATATCAAAAGTGTTTTCCTCAAAAGGAAGCGCAGTAGCATCTCCTTCCATAAAAGAAACGCCTTTTATATTATTCTTTGCAAATTCAACAAAATTTGAATCTCGGTCAATTCCGATAATCTGGGCATTCGGATACCATCTGTGAAGAGCTTCTGCTAATGCCCCGGGACCACAGCCGATTTCAAGGATCTTTAGTGGTTTGGTTTGATCAATATCAAAGAGGTCTTTGTAATTCGCAAAAAATAAATCGTCAAATCTAAGCTTGCGGCTTAAGTATAAAGTCATAATTCCCTGAACGTTTTCGGACCAGAGGGTATTCAATTGTTGGACTCCTTACACACACACATAAATCAATATGAAATTCAATATTTGATCCAAGCCTTTGCTTAAGAATTCTTTGTCGCGGATACCAAACTCGTGACCAGAATCAAACCATTCCTGCCAGGCAATATCAAAGCAGTCTGCTTCTTTTACAGAGATTTCACATGAGTCACCACATTCTTTTTTCAGAAGCTCTTCCCACCAGTCAACAGTCTGAAACAACTGCGAATCATCACCTTCGGCCCAGGTTTCAAAAATTTCTTTCAGCTCGCCGGACGGATATTCTTTTAATCCTGGAATTGCAATCATTACACAGCCACCTTTTTTGATAAAGGGTAAAATCTTTTCGCCAAACACACCTTTCTTGCAGCCAAAGTAATGATATGAATCAATACTCACAATAGCATCAAAATAATCGTGCGCAAAAGGCATGTCCATCGCATCACCGTGGATTGGAATGATTTTATCTTCAAGACCGTTTTCTTTTATTCTCTTGTAATTTTCTGTGGCAGGAATCCATAGGTCAAAAGCGTATACAGACTTTGCGTCGGTTTCGTTAGCAATGAACATCGAAGTCAAAGCGTAGCCACAGCCCAGATCCAGAGTCCTGTCAAAAACTGCATCGGCCGGCTTTCGCTGAATAAGCTCATCCAACAACCTGAACGAGTTTGGTCCCATAAGATAATCTTTTGTGAAATATTTTCTGTAGTTCTCGATGTTACTCATTCGTTTCTCCGTTAAAAAAACATCAAAAGTTCAGACAGATTTTCAACTTCATAATCCGGTGGATTTTTCTCTGCAAGTGCAGTCTGTAATTTTCCAAATCCTTGCTTAATCCATACGGTTTTCATACCGAGTGATTGTGCCGGTGCAGAGTCGTTATCAATTCGGTCTCCAATCATAACGGCTTCTTGTGGCTGGCAGCCGGCAGCCTTTAGTGCATATTCAAAAATGCGGATATCAGTCTTCATCACTTTGACATCCCACGATGAAATTACATATTTAAAATATTTGAGAATCCCAAAACTTTCAAGTCTCTCCTTCAAGCCATCTAGCTGATTCGCAATTACACCAAGCTCGTATTTTTGAGCAAGGGTCTCCAGAACCTGCGGGGCTTCTTCATACATAGTTTCAAGTTCAGAATGATACGGCACCATCTGGGAAAGCTTAAACCTGTCAATTGCCGTACGGAATTGCGGGAGCCCTTCAATCGTTGCCTTTTCAATTTCGTGATAAATGTCCTGAGCTGTCACGCCAAACTTTTTTGCTTCATCAGTTTCAGCCTGTTCCTTACAACGCCGCTCCCAGACTGCATCTTCATTTACAAGAGTATATCCCACGTCAAAGAAAAGTGTTTTTATCATTTTGATTTTTCCCATTCTTCCCTTGTGATGAGGCAGGTAAGCTCGCCGGAAGTGATTCCTGTTTTAGGGTAGGTGCGTGTTCCCTTGTCATCAATCAGGGTCATTCCGATTTTTTTCATCACACCAAAGGATGCAGCATTTTTACAGTCGCATTGTGCATACACTTTGTTGATAGAAAGATTTGTAAATGCAAAATCTAAAAGTGCCGCTGCCGCCTCTGATGCAAAACCCTGGCCCCTGTAATTCTTGTTGATTATCCAGCCGAGAGTTGCATAGGAATGATCTTCACTATGGCTGAGATCTGCATCGCAGCCACCGATTATTTTTCCTTCGTAAATGATTACAAACTCATAATCCAGCTGGTCCGGGCTTCTCCACTCTTCTGCATTTCTTTTAACAAAATCGCAGGTCTCTTCAAAAGTATCATTTGGCAGCCAGAACATCATAGTGATTTCTTTATCGCCGGCATACTCGTGAATCTCTTTTTCATCTCCAAGCTGAACCGGACGCAAGGTAAGCCTTTTTGTTTTTAATTCTGTTTTCATTTAATCATCCCCATACACATATTTCTTAATCTGAGTCTGTTTCCCCTGATATTTGCCGGCTCCCTGGTACTCCAAACTAAATCCGCATTTTTCCAGAACCCTGCATGAAGCAACATTTTCGGCATCACAGATTCCGTATATTTTCTGAATCCCCAGCTGTTTCATTATCACCGGAAGAAACGCACTAAGAGCTTCTGTTGCGTAGCCCTTGCCTGTAAACTGTTTTGCAATATGATAGCCGACTTCCCAAATGCCGCTTTCAGTTAGAACTGCCTGCACATAACCGATATTCGTTTTGTCTTTTAAGAGGACTGGATATACAAACGGCCCGACAGTTTCTTCATACTGCAACATCAAAAAATCAATTGTTTCAGCTGCATCTTCAACAGTTTCAAAAACCTCGTCCGGCAAAAATCTGCGTGTATCTTCATC
>JAFZWX010000166.1 GCA_017617145.1 Treponema sp.
AAGTTCCAATTTTCTTTGCGATTGCTCCTGGCGACAGATTTTCTTCTTCATGCAGTCTTACAGCTTCCAATCGTGTTTCAAAACTGAATACTCTTTGCATAACATCCTCCAAAAAGTGTCTAGCTTTTTGGGTTCAGTTCACGGCTGTTCCGCAGCTTGCTAACGCGCGGCCTCCTCACTTCGTTGCGGTGGCTGCCTTCGGCACTGCTCCATAGCCTCCTATGTTTTTTGTCAAGAAGATGCTAGATTAATTTTATCTTCAGCCCTCTTTTTTGCATAAAATAAAGCTTCATCGGCAAGTTTTGAGATTTTTTCTTCAGAAGAAATAAACTTCCTAGGTTCAAAATCTTGATTATTCTTCAAAAGTGTATAAAGAAGTTCACCCATTTTTCTGGCAATCGTAACTATGGATTTTCCTTTCCCAATACCCCGAGTAATCGTCATATAATTATATTTATCTTTCAAAAATGCTCCATTCTTTGAGCGAACACATGCCCATGCTGCTTGAACAAGTAATGATCTTAAGAGTGGGTTTCCCATTTTTGTAATATGCCCAATTCGATTTATCGTACAAGACCGATCTACTTTTGGAACAAAGCCTAGAAAATTGCTTACCTGATGTGCATTCTCAAATCTATTAACATCACCTATATAAGCAACATACGATAAAGCTGTTATAGGACCTATTCCAGGAACAGTCATAAGCATTTGGACTTTTTCATCTTTTTCTGTTTCATCATTTATTTTATTGCAAAGAACTTCAATTTGCTTTTCAAGAATAGTTAATCTATCAACAAGTCGCTCTGCTTCTTCTTTTTCATAGCCTTTTAAAAGGGGAAGAATTTCTTTCCTGTTTTTTGAATCGCACATGTTCTTTCTTGTGAACTGTGTGTATCCACAGTGTTCAAAGATAGCATGAAGTCGATTTATTTCTTTAGTTCTTAGAGTTTTTAACGAACGATATTCACTCAGAAGTTTCCTTCTTTCCCAGTCGGCCTCGCTGGGAGGTGTGACTATAGGCATCTCATCTTCTTCATGACTTCTTATGTATTTTGCAAGCTTCATTGAATCTTCTTTATCAGTTTTCCTGGTACTCATAAATATTATGGCAAGTCTTCCAGGATTTAAAATGATTACACGACATCCTACCTTTTCTCTAATAATTCTTTCTATCCTGAATGCAAGGTTACAAGCTTCCATCGCAACGACATCATCCTTTGATAATTTCATACAAAGTTTATCAAGTCCAGAAAAATCTGTTGTTCCACCGCTTCTGTTGATTTTATTGGATTTAGTTATAAGACACATCTCATAAGTCCTTTTTCCCAAATCCAATCCAATTGCATTTCCTGCTACTTCCATAATAGACCCCCTTTAATATAAAATGAGGACTGGAGAGCAATCCGAGTGCGTTGAACACCGTTCTCCTATTCGCGGTACTGGGGTTCTGGCCCCAGGCCGCTCTTTGTTATACGATGGCTGGCTTTGACAAAACTAACGCACGAGTTTTTTAATCTCACTAGGCTATGCCTGCCTTCCACCGGCTCTCTAAGTCCGTCAACTTAGAGTACAACTTTTTCTCGGATTGTTTAATCATAACAACTAACGCAGGAAAACTACATTTAAAAAAAATGCGTATTTACGCAAAAATTCTAAAAGTAAAAAATACAGCTTTAACCTTTAATTTCAAGAGTTGAATCGCTTGATTCTTCAAGCCATTCAATTATCTGTGAAGTGACATTTTCAATTTTTTGTTTAGAGTTTTTACCGCGAATGGCACATTCCCAGACAGTACACACACGCCAGCATTGTTCATGGTAGTACTTAAGATTTTCGGCATCACGTTCTTTGTTGCGTGTAAACTTCTTTTGCCAGAAGGCTGTATTAGATTTTGGGAAAACAAAATATTGACAGTTTTCGTGAGCATGCCAGAAACAGCCGTTTATGAAAATTACTGCATAGTAATGAGGAAAGATAAGGTCTGGTTTTCCAGGATAGCGTTTGTCACAGATACGATAGCGGAAACCAGCCCTATGGAGTGCAGAACGAATCTGTTTTTCAGGTTTTGTATCCTTGGCTCGGATGTGAGACATATTTTTATGGCGATCTTCAGGTGACAAACTGTCCATAAGCAATATTATACCATTCATTTATATTATAATGTAAGATTTGCAAATGATAATGTATGCAATTCTTTTAATATACAAATTCATATTTTTATGCTAAAATTATTGCGGGTAGGTGCATTTAATTGAAAAGTTCAAAAAAGTATGTATATACCGATTATCTACAAACCTATGGTCGCATTATGCAGTTCAATAAGAACAAAAGTGAACCTATCCATAGGTGGTATCCTTTTGTTGAAGGCTATTCACGAGAGTTTATTCAGACAATAATAAATGAAAATAAAGATAAAGACATAAAATGTTGCTTGGAGCCGTTCTCTGGTAGTGCGACAACAGCCCTCGAATTACAGAATCTAGGAATAAAATGTTATTCTTTTGAAATAAACCCTCTTATGTATCTTATAGGAAAAGTTAAGCTTGAAACTCATTATGATATTAATGAAACAGTAAAATGGTTTAATGATATAAAGAAAACACGTTCTAGTTTTGTTCAAGCTGATTTGGATTCTGTTTTTCCAACTCTTTACGAATCAGATAAACGTAATAAATGGAATTATGACAGAGATGTTGGACTTGCTGTAAGAAAACTAGATCTTGCAATAAATACAATTACAAATCCTATTTATAAAGACTTATTTACTATTGCATTGGCAGCAATTTTACTTGATGTGTCTAATCTGTATAGAAATGGAAAGTGTCTTTCTTATAAAAACAATTGGCAGAATGTAAAATTATCAGAAGAAGATGTTTTCTCAAAATTTGATAAAAAAGTACAAGATGAATTATTTAGCGATATCGTTGCATCCTCAAATACAAGAAGTAAAGCAATTCAGCAGAACAAATCATTCCTTTATAATCGTGATTCCCGTATTGCAATAAATGATATAGTTGCTGACAATTCTGTTGATTTAGTAATAACATCTCCACCATATTTAAATTCACGTGATTACACAGATACTTATATGCTGGAATTAAAAACCTTAGGTTTTACAAAAAACAATTCCGAAATACAGAATCTTCGTAATCAGACATTCCGTTCCCATGTTCAAATTCATTGGGAGGATGAAACTACAGTTGAAAACAGATTGTTAAAATCTACATTGTCAAAACTAAAAACATCTGCGAAAAATTTTGATGTATGGAATCCATCAATAATTGATATGGTTCGTCTGTATTTTGTAGATATGGAGAAATTATTCAAAGAACTTTACAGAAAAATGAAAGTTGGTGGTAAAGTTTATTTCAATGTTTCTAATTCTGCATATTTTAATATTGAAATAAAAACACTTGATATTTGTGCTTCAATTGCAGAAGAAATTGGTTTTACGGTTAATGAAATCCGAAAAGCCCGATATTTAAAAACAAGTCCTCAACAAAAAGAATATGTAGACAAGCTCCTGGAAGGGGTTATTGTTTTGGAGAAAAAGTAAGATATGAAAACAAATGAGTTTTATTTACCAATCCTCGATAAGATTACGATATACGATTATTCGCTTTATAAATGTCCATTTGAAATAGATTTTTCTTCAAAACTGAATATTATTTATGGTACAAATGGAGTTGGTAAAAGTACCTTATTAATGATAATACTTTTTTCAATTATTGGCCCATATAAGGGAACAACAAAGACTCAAATTCGATTAGACAAAAGGCGTGATAACCGTCCCTTGTATTATTCAGATTTTTTTAAAGATAGAATGTTGGATGTGTCTGAATCTGCTCGAGTTGTTTCTGAGTTTCATATAAATAAGGACAAGTATAAGGTTACCCATTCTTTATTTGATTGTAGTTTGCTGGAAGTAATTGTTAATGGAAGTTGCTTGCCTGGAAAGACAGGCAAATATAAAGAATATGAAAATTTGTATTTTAAAGGTGAAACTGATAGTTACAAAACTTCTTTAATTTATAGTTATCAACAATCGTTAAGTTCTACAACTTTGTTACCAGGAGGAATTAATACACTTATAAATATGTTACAGGATGTTATGCTTTTTGATGAAGATAGACATTTAACATTTTGGAATCCAGATTTACAAGAAGTTATTATAGGAAAATATATTGTTGATGCAGGTTTTTATGAACGATTCTGTGAACAGAAATTAAATACTAAAGCAGCAGAAAGTGCTTACAAAAAGGCTAGTGAAACTCACAATTTTATGTTGAAATTTCTAAAAAAAGAAAAAGACCGTTTAAATTCTGAGGGGGTTGATACTAGTAATGTAGACTTAACAATTGAATTAAATACATTACAGAATGAAATTGTAAGTCTTAATGACAAAATAGCAGATGAAAGAGCTTTATATGAACGAAAGAATTCAGAATTATTGAAATTATCCAGTAATCAAGAAAAATTGAAAGAAAAAAATCAAGAGTTAGAAAAAAAATGGTACGATAATATTCTTCCAGATAATTATAATAATTTTTATAAGAAATTTTCAAAAAAAATGATGGTGGGAATCTGTCCTGTTTGTGGAAATAATCATTCTTTTGATTTAAAAACCGAGCAATGCATAATGTGTAATGAACAATTACATATAGAAAAAACAGTTGATATTCTCAAGATTGATATTGAAAGACGAGATAACTCTAATGCACTTGCAAAAATTAATAATGAAATTCTTATGTTAAAAGGCGAGTTAAAAACAATAATTAATGAGATTTCAGATATAAGGACTCAGATAAACAATAAGCAGGAAAGAATTAATAAAATTAATGTCTATATAAATCCTGATAATTCAAATGATATTGATGAACAGAGATTGTCAGCAGCTCAAAAAGATAGAGATGTTGCATTGAAAAAAGTAAATTCCGAAAAAATAAAAGAGAATCAAATGCGAGAGCAGATAAAAGATTTATTGGCACAAAATTTTGACACTTTTAGAAAATCATTTATCAAATATGCACTTTCTTTTTTTGGAAATAATTATACTGTTGACATAAAACTCCCTCTTTCTGAAATTGAAACATCTGAAGAAGATAATATTTTACACAATTTAATGACAAGCTTCATATTGAATAATAAAAGACGTGATGAATACTATATGCTTTCTGAGTCACAAAGGATTTTTACCGATTTTGCCTTTCGCTTTTCAATACTGACAAATTATCATAAGAAATCTTTTTTTATTTGTGAAACACCTGATAGTACATTGGATATGTTTCATGAAGAAAATGCGGTGAACACTTTTAAGCAATACATTAATGCTGGAAATTCATTAGTTTTAACGGCAAATGCACGTCGAAGTAACCTTATATTTAGTTTATATAATGCTTTTCCACGAGGAGATGTTAATATTGTTGATTTAACCGATAAATCAGCTTATTCATTAAATAATAATTTTACATTTGATTCATATATACAGGAGGAACAACTGAATGACTAAAAATCCCAAATTGACAGAGAAAATGTTAGTGTTTCTATATTGTTTATCTCAAATGGATTCTAAAGTAAACATAAATACTTTTCGTCGATATATTTATTTGTATTATATGACAAAAGCTTTTTTTGAGGATTCAGAAACTGATGATGTCGTTATTGCAGTTGAGAAGGGCACTGTAAAGATTTTAGGATTTGATGATATTTTGAATACTTTACAGTTACAAGATTATATTGAAATTGATGGGAATTTTATACTAATCAATAAATCTCTAAAGGATTATGTAGAAAAGCTAGTCTTAAATGGTGCTGTGTTATTTGATATATATAAACAAATCAATCCGTTTGTAAATTTGTTAAAATCATATGATGACCAATTTATTTTCACAATTTTTTTCTCGGAACCTACTTATACTAGAGCAACACAAGGTGCTGAAACAGAAATAACTCCATTACAAAGTCAGTTATCAAAATTATTAAAAGAGTTTAAGAAGAAAATAGCAAATGATAGAATCGACAATTATGATATTCTTTCCCATTGGATGGATTTTATTTTAAGAAATTATTATACAGCGACAGGAGAAGAGTAATATGTCTAATCAAAATAATTTTCTTAACAGTATAATAAATGAAAATAATGCAGAATACAATATTCTATATTCTATTAGAAATCAGTGTGGAACGAAAAATTATTTACTAGAAATGTATAATATTTCAGAAATTAAGAATTATGCTCAAAAAATAGTTTCGTATATTTCGGAGGTGTATAAATCTTTTGAAATACGTTTATTCTCATTAAATATTAATAATGATATTAGTGATTGTATTATATCAAATCCGACTGGAAATACAGATGGTATAGAATTCCTTATAAATGAATCTCGTAGAATTTCTAAGGCCAACAATACTTATATTTTAGTAAATTGTAATACGAATTTTTTTCTTGTATATAAAGGAGAAATTGTTGAAAGTTTCTCTGGAATTATTGAAAATAAGAATTCATTAATGCAAAGAAAGGAAGAACGTTTAGATATTGATCATTTGGAAGAAGCTTTTGAAAACTATATGTCACATAAGCGTCACAATGGTTGTTCTTATGTGAAAAAAGTAGATAATAAACCAAAAATAATAGACGATATTTCTGAACAAAAACTACGAAATGATCTATTTAGATTTTTGGAAAGACGTACAAAACTTCATGTATTCACTGAATATAATACTTCATTGACACATGATGAAGAGTCTGTTGATATTGGTTTGATTAATGAAAATGATGATCTAGCAATAATAGAGGTAAAGTTTTTTATAGAAAAAGGAGCTTTCGTTTCTAATGATAAGAACTCTGTTTATTCAATAACTCGATTTCAAGATGGATATGAACAGTTATGCCGGTATTGTAACCATCTTGATGAAGATAGAATTTATAAAATTCGTTTCGCATATCTTTATATGTTTTATGCACATTCTATGTCAAAAGATGAATTAAAAAACGAATCTGAAAATCTTTACAATAATTTTTTAAAATCTCATGAAAAAATGGAGACGGAGAAAATCCGACAACATTACAAAACAACTATTCTTGATAATATGTTAGATATTGTTGCTTGAAACTGCTTTAAGGAAAAATATAAAAAATGCCAACCAAAAAGATGAACTACGAAGAACTTAGTCCATATATTCCTCAAAATGGAAACGAAGAAAACTATGCTTTGCTTACTCATTTTCTTATGATGCGGGATGGCAATCAAAAAGAAGAAAAAAGAAATGATCTGATTCAACATTTTGGGTTTGAAGAAGATAAACTTCATTTGGCTGAAAATTTCTATAACAGAAAAGAAATCCCTTTCGTAGCACAACAAAATGCAAATTTTACTTTTATTGATTTATTTGCAGGTATTGGTGGTTTTAGACTTGCAATGCAGAACTGTGGTGGCAAATGTGTTTTTTCAAGTGAATGGGATAAAGCTGCTAAAGAAACATATTATGATAATTATGGTGAAGTTCCTTTTGGAGATATAACAAAACAAACGATCAAAGCTCTTATACCAGAACAATTTAATGTTTTATGTGCAGGATTTCCATGTCAGCCATTTAGTAATGCAGGGTTAAAAAGAGGAATTGAAGATGTAAGAGGAACTCTTTTTTATGAAATTGCAGAAATCTTACAGGAACATCAACCCGAAGTTGTTTTATTAGAAAATGTCCGAGGCTTAATTAGTAATGATAATGGTCGAACATTACAAACAATTTTACAAACAATTACACATTTAGGATATAAATGTAATATTCCGCAAGAATATATAGATAATGGCCCCATTATTAGAATAAAAAAAGAGGCCTCAAGAATGGTTTTAAGTGCAAAGGATTATGGTGTTCCTCAAAATAGGCCTCGTATTTATATAGTTTTATGGAGAGAAAACCTAAATGTAGAAACTTTTAATTACCCAGAACCGACATATGAAGAAACTCTCGTAAATGATATTCTCGAACAGAATGTTCCAGCGACTTTTACTATTTCTGATAGATTATGGGAAGGACATCAAAGACGAAGAATGAATAATGCTGCACATGGAAAAGGATTTGGTTATTGTAGTTTTACTCCTGATTCACCATATACCAGTACTATTTCACGTCGCTATTATAAAGATGGAAGTGAAATCTTGATTGAACAAGAAGGAATGAATCCTAGAAAGCTTACACCAAGAGAAGCCACAAATCTTCAAGGTTTCCCAAGAGAATTTAGAATTCATCATTCAAATGTGGAAGCTTATAAACAAGCTGGTAATAGTGTTGCTGTTCCTGTTGTTGAACATCTTGCAAATGAAATATTAAATCAATTTTTTGGAGAATAGAAATGTTAGGAAATCTTATTAGCGAAATTGAAAAAACAAAGACTGCTTGCACAGAAATTAAGAAGATTCCAGATATAATATTGAATGATAACATAAAAGCCGAATTGGAATCATATTTATTAACTAAATATGAAGTCGTTAGTATTCTTGCTCAAACATCTTATGTAAAAACTTCAGAAGGTTTATTTTCAATTTTCTCAAATCAATATTTCTTTTTAGCTAAGTTGTGTAAAGATTTTGCCCTTATTCTGAATAATTATTTTAGGTTTTTAGATGAAAATATAAGGCCGAACAAAACCTATGTAAAAACGATAAATGATTTACAAGAAAAGATTCAGGCTCACGACGGAAGTTTTACTATTACTCCAAGGTTTGTTTATGATTATCTGAAAAATGGTATATCTAATTACGATTCATTAATATCAAATATGTCAGAAGATGAAAAGAAGTCTATGCTTGTTTTCTTAAGTACACAAATTGATTTATTCAAGGATGGTGATAAGAAAGAAAACTTTAAGAAGTTTAAGAGTTCTGATTCTTTTAGATCATCTACGGATTTATATATAAGTATAATATTAAAAATACTTCCAGTTGAAAATGTTTCTAGTAATATGTTGGGAACATTAATATATCATCTATCTAAAAATGAAGAACTTTATGCAAAGTTATGTGAAAATGTTGAGGTTGTAGATTTTTCAGACACAAAAACAATTTTTGTTAATGATGAAGAAAAATCATATACTTGTGAGGAATTATCAGAAATTCTTAAGAATGATTATAATAATGCGGAAGAAGGTGGAAAAGTATCAGCCATTCATTTATTAGGTATAAGATACGGTGGAATAATAAAAGAGAATGATTATTCTATATCAAAAATAATTTCTGATGCTGGCTTATCATCAACATATACCACCGAATTAACAAAAGGCGTAAATCTTTACTATAAAATATTATCTGGGAAGTACAAATTGAGATTTGAGCCAGAGCCAAATGAAAAAGAGGATGATGAAAAGAAAATTCCTGTTATTACTGAGATGGAAAGAAAGGCTTTCTTGTCAACAGAATTAATTAAGAGGAATGATTATCATAAGCGTTTTATTCCTTCTCTTATTTCCAAACAGTTTGTAATTCTTACAGGAAACTCTGGTACTGGAAAAACAAGAATTGCAACAGAGTTAGCGACTTATTTAGGGAAAATAGATAGTGATAATCAAAAAACAATTTATGGAAAAGAAAATATTGTTAATAAACTTATTGTGCCTGTAGGAGCAGACTGGACAGATAATACAAAAATATTGGGTTTCTATAATCCGCTTGAGAAGGAATATCAGTCTACTCCGATATTGGATTTTATTCTTCTTGCTCGAAAAAATCCAAATATCCCATTCTTCCTTATACTCGATGAAATGAATCTTTCTTATGTGGAACGTTATTTCTCAGATTTCTTAAGTGCCATGGAATCGGGTGAACCAATCCCTTTGTATAAAAAAAGTGTGGAAGATAATTCTGCAATACCTGAAAATGTTGTTTTACCTGATAATCTGTTTGTT
The DNA here is from genome assembly GCA_017617145.1 of Treponema sp. The sequence continues at coordinate 9,905 of JAFZWX010000166.1, forward strand.
ACAGGAACTGTAAATATTGATGAAACAACTTATATGTTTAGTTCTAAAGTACTTGATCGTGCAAATGTTATTGAGTTTATTCCAGAGCCAAAAGACATTCTTAATAACTTTGCAGAAGAATCATCAAAAGATGAGATACTTCCTAAAGATGATGGTTCTGCAGAAGGCTTCCTTGATTTGTCTAGAGCTGTTAGAAAAACAAAGAAAATTTCGAATGAAGCAGCAATTACCAAAAACATGATGGAAGGTATTATTGCAATTCTTTCCAATTCAGATTTTGAGTTTGCCTTCCGTACATCTAAGGAAATAAGACTATATATAAATGCTGCTGAGCAATTAGCAAAGAATGCTTCAAAAACTCTTGAAGAAAAAGATTATATTAATTTAATAGACGAACAGCTTGTACAGAAAATTCTTCCAAAAATTCATGGAAACAGGAATCAAATAGGTTTGCTTTTAAAGAATTTATATGATTTCTGTAATTCAAAAACAGTTAAAATTTCAGATGCAGAAACTGGAACTGAGAAAGAGATCCCTGGTTATGCATTAGAATTAAGCCGTAAAAAAATTGCGCGTATGCAAAGAAAATTGGAAACTTCTCAATTTGCTAGTTTCATATAATTTATGGAAAAAGAGTTTTCGAAATTCAAACAGATTAAGATTTCTCTGTCAGATAATCATGAATGTATTCTTAGATTGTATTCAATATATGAAAAAGAGCCCGATTTTATATTTATAGATTCTATAAATGGTTTTGACGTTTATGGGGTACCGTGTACAGAAAATGATGAAAATGAAAGAAGAACTCTTTTTGAATATAATAAAAACCCATCGGGAATATTTGAAAAGCTTCGTTTATATGAAACCAAAAATTACTTTTGTGAATATGATGAGAATTGTTCACTTAAAATAGAAAATGAAAATGAACTTGCCCCATTGCGAAGTGGGGAAAATCAGATTTCATTTAAAGTTGTTAATTATCTTGGAAAGTCGGCTTTTCATTTTGAAAACAACGGAAAATATTATTCTTTTCCCTTTGAAATAATTCCTTTGAAAATTAGTTATGAAGATGATTATGTAAAGCTTACGGATGATATTGCGGAGCTATGTTCACAATTATTATTGGATTATTCTAGTCCGGCAAATTTATATTTTCATCACAAATTAAATGAACAGAAAAAATCGTCATTGGAAATGTTTCTTTTTATCAGGAAATTCTGTTCTTCTGAAAATATTGATTATATTATGCAGTGCATTAAAGCAAATCCTGATAGAATTCTTGTTCATGAGAATGAATTTAAGCCTTATGGAACTGCTCCTATAAGTAAAAGTTTTTTTACCAATCCTTTTTCTAATAGCAAAAATTGGTATAAACAAGAAAATGGTTCATTTATGCCAAAACAGATTACAACATGCAGAAAATATGACTCTTATAATACGCCTGCTAATCAATTTTTAAAATTTGCGTTTATGTATTTCAACCAAGTTTGTCAGAATCTTATAGATACATTAGAAGGAAATTATACATATAAAAATGAAGCGGTTTATCTTAAACAGGCATTAGAAAATATTTTATTAGATCCTTTCTTTAATGATGTCCAAGATCTTACTTCTTTGCCTATTAATAATCAGGTTTTACAAAAAAGAGAAGGCTATGCCCAAGTATTTAATGCATTCAATATGCTTGATTTAGCTATGCAATTAGATTGGGAAGGAGAAAAGAAAGTTTACGAAGGACAAGCTAGAAATGTTGCATTATTATATGAATACTGGCTTGTTTTCAAGCTTATAGAAATATTAAAAAATTTGGGAGCAGAATTTGATTTGGATCTTGAAAAAGATACAGATGTAAAGCATATGCTTTCAATTAAAAATGGACTTTTAGTTTCAATAAAGGAAGGTGAAACAAGTTTAATATCTGCTTTATTAAAAGACAGAAATATGAAAATAATGTTCTACTATAATAAAACTTTTTCCAAAAAAGACTTTGATGGAACAAATTACCAAGGTTCTTATTCGAGACCTTTCAGACCTGATTATACACTTTCCATTTTTCCTTCAATTTATAATGAGAAACAAGCTATTGAAGCTGGAGAGGTTTCTTTTATCCATTTTGATGCAAAGTATAGAGTTTCAGATATAACTTCTCTTTTTGGTAAAGAAAATCAAAATGCTACGGATTTTGATGATGAGAAGAAAAATGAAACAATGAATACTTATAACCGTGGTGATTTATTGAAAATGCATACATATAATGATGCTATTCGAAAGACCATTGGAAGTTATGTTCTATATCCTGGCATTTCTCAAGAAGAAAAGAAATTTAATGTTTATGATGAGCTTCTACCTGGTGTTGGGGCTTTTGCTATAAGGCCAGGTGATAAAAAAAGAACTGGCGAAAAGCAGATAGAAAAATTTATTAGCGATGTAATAGTGTTTAAGAGTTATGCTTCTAGCCGCCAATATAGGAAGGAATTCTTTGATAATATTATTATTAAGAGTCCTAGCACTCCTTTACAGGACGAAAAAGAAGCTTTGTTAAAATATGAAAGTAATAAACCAATTTATATAATGTGCGGTATGATCAGGAATGATTATATAAAATATTTAAATGAAAAACATATTCTCCCTAGGAATGCAGATGATAAAGGTTATAAATTAATTAACAATACAGAAGAGTTACTGTTTTATTACCATGCTATAAAAGATAATGTTGTCTATGCACTTCATGCAAATACATCAGTTGCAAAGTATTTTTGTGGTTCTCAAACAGATTTCGGGAAAACATCATTTATTAAACTTGAAGATTGGACAGCTAATATTGTAAAATCCGAACTTGTTTCTGCAGAAAAATTAAAAGAAAGATTATACCAAAACTGTGAATACAGATTAGAGAATCCTAAAGCAGATTTTTATTATTTAGTGACTCTTAACAATGTGAAATGGCATGGCAATGAAATTGCCGGAACTGTTTATAAAGCTTATGAAAATATTGGTAATATGGCTGCAAGTCCTTATTCGCCGAAGATTATTGAAGTAAAAAAATAATTTAATAGTAATGAAACAAGTAACAGTTAGCGGCGCAGTTATACTAAGAACAAACTCAGATACAAATAAAAAAGAAATCTTCGCAACACAGCGCGGTGTTAGCGTCCGGCTGAATTAACCACCAAAAGACCACCGAAAAAAGCCAATAAAAAGTTCAAGAGAAACAACCAGAAACCCAGTCTCTTTACCCTTTATTTTGTTGCAGGCAGTTCTGCCTTAGTTACCTTTCGGCCAGTA
>JAFZWX010000167.1 GCA_017617145.1 Treponema sp.
ATAAACGGCATTATGAGCAGTTCGCTGATGGAACTGTTATAGACATAGAAGAAGAAATACCTTTTGATTTACCTAATAATTGGACTTGGACAAAAGCAAAGTGCTTATATAACATTCGCTCCGCAATACGTATCCATCAAACAGATTGGCAATCATCTGGTATACCTTTTTTTCGTGGACGAGAATTAGTTGAATTATGTAAAACAGGAAATGTAAAACCGGAGATTTTTATCTCAGAAGAATTATATGAACAGAATAAAGAAAAAGGTGGTATCCCTCAAAAAAATGATTTATTGGTATCAGCAGTAGGTACGCTCGGTTATGTTCATATTGTCGAAGGAACAAAAAAATTTTATTACAAAGACGCCTATATATTATGTTTCGAAAATCATTTCAATTTGAATCCAAAATATACAAAACTTGTTATAGAATCAGATTATACTCAAAAAGTAATTTATGGTGGTTCTAAGGGAACAACCGTAGATCAACTTACAATTGAAAATGCAAAAGATTTATTTATTCCTTTCCCACCTGCTGAAGAACAAGAAAGAATCGTTTTAGCGTATGAAAAAGCTCTAGAGCAGATTAAATTATTGGAACAAAATAAATCTGACCTACAAATATCTATAAAGCAAGCAAAATCAAAAATCCTTGACCTAGCAATTCACGGTAAGCTTGTACCACAAGACCCAACTGATGAACCCGCAGAAGAACTCTTAAAACGCATCGCGACAAGTGATAACCGACCCTACAAGAAGTTAGACGAAGATGACGGTCCTTTTGAAATCCCAAAAACTTGGACTTGGTGCAGAATTAAAGAAATTGCAAAATCGGAATTGGGAAAAACTTTGGATGCTAAAAAGAATAAAGGTGAATTATATAATTATTTATGTGCATTAAACGTAAAATGGTTTTCATTTGATTTTTCTACCATTAAGCAAATCCGACTTGAAGAAAAAGAAAAGGAACGCTACCTGATTCGCAAAGGAGATTTGTTGATTTGCGAAGGTGGAGATGTTGGAAGAGCTGCAATTTGGGAATCGGATAAAATAATCTATTATCAGAATGCATTACATAGAGTTCGTTTTTATGAAAATATAAATCAATATTTCTATCTTTATGTTTTGAATTATTATAAAACATTGGGATTTATTGATGATGTGAGCAGTGGAGTTACGATAAAGCATTTTACACAAAACTCAATGAATAAATTATATTTTCCTCTTCCACCAATTAAAGAACAATGCCGCATAGTCTCAAAAATCGAAGAACTCTTTTTACAACTCGATACTATATCTGATCAACTTGCATAAATCAGGCGGAATAAATCCGCCCAATTACTTACCAGGTCACAATTTCATCAACGATTTCTTGCTGTTCACTAGCTGTACGCCGTAAATAAATGCGTGTAGTTTCAATACTTTCATGCCCCATTAAATCAGCAAGTAAAGAAATATCATTGAACTTTTCCAGAAAGTTTTTTGCATAACGATGCCGGAACGAATGCGGATAAACCACTTTTGTACTAATACCATATTTTGCAGCATAAGTTTTCAGCTGTGTTGCAATACCGCGTGTAGTAATTCTTTCTCCAAAACGATTAAGGAAAACATATCCAAAAGTTCTGTTTATAGACTTAAGCCAGGCTTGTGCTTCTTCCCTCAAAAGCTTTGGAATATAAAGACGGCGAAGTTTTCCGCCCTTAGAATACAAATCAAACCATCCGATGTTTACATGCTCAACTTTTATCTGAGTAAGCTCACTGACACGTGCGCCTGTTGCACCAAGAAACCACACTACAAAATACCATTCAATATTTCCATCAGCCTTAAGCTGTGCCTTAAAATACTGATAGTCGGCATTGCTGATTACATTTTCCAGAAAGTTCTTCTGCTGAACTTTTACCTGTTTAAGCTGCATCTTTTCTTTTCCGGTAAAAACAAGATACTTGTTGATTGCCTGTATTCTCAGATTTACAGTCTTAGGTTTAAAGTATTCCAGAAGCCAGCCTTTGTAGGCAAGAAGGTTTTCTTTTGAAAAATCTTCATAGTTTTCTGTGTAATATTTTATAGTCCACAGGTAAGATGTGACAGTATTTTCCGAAAGATTCTGCTTTCTCAAATGCTGCTCAAAAGGTGTTTGTTGTTCAAATTGCTTTTTCATAAAAGCCTCCAATAAGTTTTTTTTACGCAAAAATGCGCCTTATTGGAGAATTTACCTTCTTAATGCCGACCTTATGAGAAGTTGGAAAAAAGTCAAATTGAATGGGAACTACCAGATAATTGGAGTTTATGTCATTTAGAAGATATTATTACTGTAATAAATGGTCGTAATCAGAAAGATGTTGTAAATCCAGAAGGAAAATATCCAATTTATGGAAGCGGCGGAATTATGGGCTATGCTGATGACTACATTTGTCCCGAAAACTGTACAATTATAGGGCGAAAAGGCTCTATCAATAATCCGATATTCGTCAAAGAAAAATTTTGGAATGTTGATACAGCATTTGGATTATCACCATCTGAAGCCATTTTACCAAAGTATTTATTCTATTTTTGTGAGTATTTTGATTTTACGAGCTTAGACAGCAGTACAACGCTTCCAAGTTTAACAAAAACTAATATACAGCAAATAGTTTTTGCCTTACCACCTCTACAAGAACAAGAAAGAATCCTTGGTAAAATTCAAATTCTGTTTTCCAAACTAGATGAGATTGTTCTGAATCTGGTCTAATATAGAATTCATTTTTATAATGGCTTCAACAATACGCTTTTGTTCTTCAATTGGAGGAAGAGGAAAAGCGACTTGTTTAACAGTATCTGATTTAAGATTCTTTACAGTTGAACCTGCCGCAACCATAGAAAACTTGTCATAAATATATTTAGATGATAATGCAAAATATAGATAATCCTGTAATAAGCAATCTTTGATATTTGCAAAAACAAGCCAACCGTCATGAATACATCCGTCTATTTTCAAAATATATGGACGGCCAAAACTCATTGAATTTGTAAGAAGAAAATCTCCAACGTGTACAAAACGCGAATGCTTAATTCCCTCAGGTTTAATTTTCTCTTTTGCAGATGTAATGTATTTACTTTCTTCTGAAGTATCGCCAATCTTTATCCAGTTAATACCATTTTCATCATTTGTAATAAAATCTTGAATAGGTCTAGGTGAACCACCTCTTGCAATATCAGCAAGATTATCAAGTTTTACCCAGCACCAGGATTCAGGAATCTCAAAAGGTTCTTCTTCCAACTTCTCATAAGGTCGGTTATCACTTGTCGCGAGGCGTTTTAGAAGTTCTTCTGCAGGTTCATCAGATGGGTCTTGTGGAACGAGTTTGCCGTGAATTGCCAAATCAAGGATTTTGGATTTGGCTTGTTTTATTGCAGCTTGTAAGTCACATGAATTGTCTTCGATAAAATCTATTTGATTAAAAGCAGAATTGATGGAATTTACAATCCGTTGCTGCTCTCCAATTGGAGGTAAAGGAATTAAATAATTTTCTACAAGATCTTTTGCAAGTCTTTGTTGTCCTACTACTCCGGAAAAATTACCAACACCTGCATTTATAAATGCATCTGTTTTTACAATCCATAACAAATACTCTGGTATTATAACAGATGATGTACGCAAGATAAAAAGCTCGGTAGTACCTGCTCCATAACCATTATGTAAGTTATGGAATATTACAGATTTTTTATTTTCAAAACATGGAGATATCTTTGCAATAGCTACATCATTCTCAGCAAAATGCGTAAAACCATTTTTTATTTCTTTCCAAATTCTTTTATCCTGATTATGTGCATTTTTATAATCAGCTTCGATATATGACATGGGGATAAAAGAAACTTCTAGATTATCATCAAGTTTATTTCGTGGGTTGATAACTACTATTTCCTTTAATCTACACCAAGCCCATCCCACAGGCACCTCAAACGGAATTTCATCTTCAATATCTTTTACAGTTCCATCGGCGAACTGCTCATAATGCCGTTTATGTAATTTATTTTATTGTCCCACTCCCATAATACTTTTGCTACTGTTAATAAGACTTTTTAAGCATTTGGGTTCGGCATAATCAGTTTACACTTTCCCTATGATGATTCAGGGAAAG